>CAZHFS010000397.1:0-1133 GCA_964531885.1 uncultured Propionivibrio sp. | reverse complement strand
CAACAACTGCTGCGCTACAGTCGCCACATCCTCTTGGATGATATCGGTATCGAAGGCCAACAGCGCCTGCTTGATTCGCACGCACTGATCGTCGGCGCTGGCGGACTTGGCTCGCCGGCCGCACTCTATCTTGCTTCTGCCGGCATTGGACATCTCACCCTGGCAGACGGCGACGACGTTGACCTGACCAACCTGCAGCGGCAAATCCTGCATCGCGAGGCCAGCCTCGGGGTCAACAAGGCGACCTCCGGCCAGCAAGGCCTGAACGCCCTCAACAGTGACATCCGGATCAGCGCCCTGCCCGAGCGCTTGTCGGCTGCCCGGCTGGAGGCATTGGTCGAGCAGGCCGACGTGGTTCTCGACTGCTCCGACAACTTCGCCACGCGCTACGCCATCAACCGTGCCTGCGTGGCCCGGCGCACCCCGCTGGTCTCCGGCGCCGCTATCCGCTTTTCCGGCCAACTGGCAGTGTTTGACCTGCGCAGGGAAGAAGCAGCGTGCTATCACTGCCTCTTCCCGGAAGGCGACGATGTGGAGGAGACGCGCTGTGCCGTCATGGGGGTTTTCGCCCCGCTGACCGGGATCATTGGCAGTTTGCAGGCCGCTGAAGCCATCAAACTCGTCTGCGCAACGGGCACTCCCTCCAGCGGACGCCTGCTCCTCTACAACGGACTGAGCCTCGCCTGGCGTGAAGTTGCTTTCAGCAAGGATACGCATTGCCCGATTTGCGGCGAACATGCGGCGCCACTGCCCGAACTAGACACACAGCCTGCCGAAACGCGTTGCTCGCTGGGCCGCTGAACGGCGGACAATCAGGCGGCCAAACGAGCCAGAATGCGCAGGTCGTTGCCCACGCTTCGCACATCGCGGAATACGAGTGACTTTTTCCCCGCCAGCGATGTCAGGGCCGGCAAATCGAACAGTCCGCGCGCCCGGTCGCCGAGCAGGCTCGGCGCGACGTAAAGCAGCAGCTCATCGACCAGCCCCGCGTCAAGCAAGGCGCCGTTAAGACGAGGGCCTCCCTCGACATGCACCTCATTGACGCCGCGCCGACCCAGTTCCGCAAGCAGCGCACCCAGATCAACCCGTCCATTATTCAGGCGGCAATCAAGTACCTCCGCGCCACGGGCACG
>CAZHFS010000396.1:0-3010 GCA_964531885.1 uncultured Propionivibrio sp. | reverse complement strand
TCAAACCTTCTTCCGTCTGACAAGCGGTAGAGCTCTTATCAACCACAGAACCCACGAACGTTGAAAAGATTAATTGAAACAAAACTACTACGTCGGCTTCAGTTCCGTAGACTGCCACTGGATCAACTTTGGGTCGCATGTCTGCTCAGGGTCGGGTCCGGCAGTAGCCGGAATTGGTGAGCGGTCATTGGCCCGCTTTGGGGGCTGAATGGCCGTTGACCGGCGCTTTGTCGCCCGAGATTCGACACATAGCCAACGGCAGCAGTGGCCGAACAACTGACGAGACAATCCGTGGCCACCTTTTAGCCTAAATTATTCTCCAGCAATAATTATTGCTGGAGAATAATTTCCAATAATTGAGGCAAACACCCCCAGACTCGTGCTCTTTTCAGCCTCCTGGCACAGGATCCGACTTCAGCAACGCTCGTTTCAGTTCGGAGAAAACCTCAATATCTGCGATCCCCAAGCTTGGGTTTTGGCAGAACACCAGATGCTGGCGCATCGAGACAGGCCAGCCTTGATCGTCATCGTCCACCGCGATCCAGTCGTTCAACTGGTGCCGACGCACATAACTCTCAATCTGTACGAACCGCGCATAGGAGAGCCAATCGGCTTTTCGTCCGTGCGCATGGCGATGATACGTTGCGCCGATCACCTTGGCCTGCAACGCCTTAGGCAAGTAGCTCTTGGCTCGATCGAATCCAAGGCGTGGTACCCATGTCGTACTCAGAACGATCCTCACATCCGGTCGAGGCGCTAGCGCCTCGACGAGCAACGCCGCGTGATCAAAGAGTCTTGCCTTTGGATTCTTGGAGCGCAGCACAGGTTCTCGGCCAAAAATAAACACTTCGGCATCGTGAAGCACCCCATCGTAGTCAAGGAACAAAATCGTCACCCCGGCGCCTCCCCGTCTGCGTCACGCCCCTCGCCGCGAATATCACTCGTACCCAAGTTACTCCCCTTTTCCTTCCGCTGACGCATATCGCTTTCTTGGATCAGCACATCGCTTTTCGCCTTCAATCTCAGGGCTTCCTCCCTCGGAAAACCCAGATCTTCAAAGATGTTCCCACCACTCTGGGTGATATGTGCGCTGGTGATATCTGTCTGTGGACGATCGGATTTTTCCCTGCATGAGTTCATGTTGAGTTGCCTTTATCTACTTAGCGTGAGCACCCGCTTTTAGCGATCACCCACCACACCAAACGCAGCGGGACGATGTACCGGTATGCCGACCTTCGGCACGCAGACCGAAGCACGGACACTCCGCCGTCGTCCGCCACGCAGCACTATGGGTTGAGCCGCTGCCACTCGGCACCACTGCGTCCCCTGAAATGATTGGGCTGCATCACTAATGCGGCCTCGCCTCATTTTTCCATAAGTGGCCTAGGAAGCAACACACCAACGAAGGGGTGTCATGGGGCCCGTCTCCCCTGCCTTCATGCAGCCACAGCATACAGGCAGTGGCTCCGATTCGACCGGGCCGTCCAACGATCAGCGGCTGCAACCAGTTGAGTCTCGATCCGATACCATGACTCGGCCTCTGGGGTGTACCAGCGTGCATCAACCCCGACGACACTCAGCAATTCATTCAGGGCACGCTGATGCGCGCCCGGCAAATGAATCGATACTTTGTCACAAGCCTCTGCGAGCCAATCCAGCAAGATCGCGCGGTACGCACCCGATTGACCTGCTCTCGTTTCGACAAAGCGCGGCAGCACCGGATCCACCTGGTAGCACCCCGTCTTACCCGCATCATGCAGCAGGCCGCCAAGAATCACGAGGGGCAGGAACATCGGCGGATGGCGCATGGCTTCATCCAAGGCCCGATCGACTACGTCGATTGCGTGCCGGAAATTCCCGTTCAAGCCGGCATACGGACCATTCAGCGACGCCGGGCCGGTCAGATAGCGCAGGAACCGCTGCTCATCCCAGAATATGGCATTAAAGAGGTGCTTAAACCGTCGGGGCAAGCGCTGGATCAAGACACGGCCACGCTCAATCAAGGTGCGTTCGACCGGCCACGTCTCCGGGACGGTGTCGAAGAGGTTAGTGTACTCATCGGCCATAGTAGCGCTGCGCAGTGCTTTGATCTGAACCACGCCCTCCTCGACCTCCAATTTGCTAGCCCACTCGATCGTCACGAGTTCGCCCTGCCGGAGATCCTGTGTCGGTTTGGTTTCGGTCCAAGCCACCTTCAGAGCGAGGTGGCGGTGGCAGAGGGTGGCGGTACAGCTGGCCATCCCACCAAACACCCGCACCGGAGTGTATTCCCTCAGACGAAATACGCGCGGCATGGCTTCAATGAGAATGCGACGCCCATCCAATTGCAGCACTGAACGATTTTCAAGCATGACAGCCTTCCTCCTTGGTCGTTTCACCAATCTGCATTTGCCGCTCTCCTCCGCCAAGCGTCCCTGTGAGCAGTCGTTCGAAGGCCGAGCCATCGCGACGGGTAAGATTCGGGACATAGCGGCTATAGACCCTGAAGAGCATCTCTGTGGTGGTATGTCCGAGTTGGCGGGCAATCCATTCGGGTGCCTCACCACTGGCCAGCCACAGCGTGGCGGCGGTGTGCCGGCACTGATAGGGACGACGTTCTTTCAAACCAAGATGACGCAGCAACGGCTTCCACACTCGGTTGGTTACGTTCTTGAAATCAAGGGGGCGCCCTTCCCGGTTACAAAAGACAAAGCGCGAAAGGTGTCGGGTAGCGGCTTCTTGCACTTTAAGGGCATCGAAGACAACCTGCGACATCTGGATGTCACGCTGGCTGCCATCGGTCTTGGTGTACGTCTCTTCGCCATTAACCACGGTCTCGCGCACTAGAATCAAACGACGTTCGAAATCGACGTATTTCCACTGCAAACCATCGATTTCGCCCGTGCGCATTCCGGTGAAGAAGCGGACGGTAAAGTACCCTCGAAAATCGGACCGTACGGTTTCGAGTAGGCGACGGACTTCATCAAGGGTGAACGGATCGACGTCGGTACGCTTGATTTTCAGTTGTTTG
>CAZHFS010000395.1:0-3017 GCA_964531885.1 uncultured Propionivibrio sp. | reverse complement strand
TCCGGCGCAGGCGGCAAGGCGGCGAGTTTGGCTTCATGCGCCCGGCAGGCCGCCAGCGCCGTACGCAATACCAGGAACAGCGCCCCTTGGGCGAGGATGACTGACAGCCCGGCCAGGCGGGCGAGACCCTCAGGCCAGACCGTGGCCGCCACCAGAAGCGCGAGGCTGAAAACATGCAGCAGCATCTGGCGGCGCATAGCGTTTTCCGGAACGATTTTGCGCATGTTGGGCGCCATCAAGCGCCCTTGCCCCAGATTCTGCAGGTGCAACCAGACGAGAAACGGGACGATCTTATAGAGCATGCCGGAGATCACCGACACAAAGCCCCCGCCGATCAGCAGCACCCCGAACAGCACCGGCCAGGCCGGCCAGGCGCCAAACGACGGAACGCACTGGGCCGCCCCCCACACCAGCGACGCGGCAAGCGCCGACCCCATCGAAACGCGCCACAGAATCTGCGTGGCATCGAGCGTGGCGCGTTGGGTACGGCGCATCACGTCCAGCGTCATCAAGGCAAAACCGCCCCCAAGCACTGCCACCCCGGCAAGCGCCCAGAGCGGCAGGCGTTCGATGGCCGAACCCGGCTCGGCCAAGGCGCGTACCGAGTAATCAAGCAGCGTCCATAGGCTCACCGTAGCCAGCGCAACGCCGGCATACCGTCGCTCGAACCAGCCCGGATACGGCGGGGTGAGCTGAAACATCGGCACAACCACGTATGCCACGGCAGCAAGCAACACGCTGCCCCAGGCCAGAAAGCCCCACACGGCGTGGGTATCGGTCAGTTCGACGAGCGGGACGGCAAGCAGTTCACCGAGGCCGGCGGCCAGCACCACGCCAAGCGCCCCGGTGACAAACAAGCCGAACACGCCAAGGCGCAGGCCGGAAAAAGTCGCCCCCACCCCGCGCACCCCGGCAAAGGCGCGTGCCACGGCAAACACGAAATCCCCCAGGCCAAAGGCAAAAAGCGCGGCGGCTATACGAAACATCGAAGGCTCGAAAGTGAGGAAAGCCGCGCTCAGCGCCAACAAACCGAGGGTACATGCCGCATGCACACGCCGTGCGAGGGCAAGTGGCGAAGCGAGGTTAACGCCGACAACCACGGGCAGAATCTGGATCAGCGCGCCCAGCATGGCCTGCAACATGAACCCGGCGGTAATGGCATGGGTCAGTGCCAGGGCGGCAGGCGTCCAGCGCATGAGCAGCGCCTCCTCGCCAAAGACGATCAGCAACACCCCGGCCAGCGCCGCGCACCAGGGCGCCGTCAGGAAAAAGCGGAAAGGCGCCGCCAAGGGTGGCGACTGGTCATAGGACAACAAGGCCTGCATGGTTTTTCAGTTTTAAGTGCAGCGGACGCGCGGGGAAACAAACGCTAGAGGAACGGCCCCAATCAGAACGACCAGAATGAACAACTCCGAATGGACGGCCCCCCAGGCAAACGGCCGCAGCCTACCCCTGGCGCCGCGGCCCATCGCCCGAGCGTCAGGATGGGGACGCAGGAAAACGGATCACGTCCCCTTGGGCCACATCAGGATTTCGAAAGTCCCGTCGTCCAGCCCGCGGGTACGCCACTGGTAACCGTTGAGTTCCAAGGCCCGATACAGGGGGAAAGGTTCGCGACGCAGGACGAGAAGCACCTTCTTGCCGGTTTCGACGTCTTCGAGCGCATCCATCGTGCGTTCAAAGGGCTCGGGCGGCTGCATCCCGCGCGCATCGACGACGATGCCCACTTCCGACGGATCGATCGACTGCGCCACATAGCCCTCGGCGGCCCAGGCCGCGCGCATTTCAGGGGTCACCCCGTCATCGCAGTGGCACGAGGTGCAGGTTGCATCAATTGGCACCACCTTTTTATCGCTCATCATCCCACTCCCTTATCTGGCTTCATGGATCGCGCTGACAAGACGGCGTACCAAACCATCCGCCTCGGCGGCGAGATGCTGGTCGCACATCGGATAGAGGACATTTTCCTCCTTCATATTGTGCTGTTGGGCCAGAATCAGCAGCGTTTCCGCGTTGCCGGCGTAATCGTCCGCATCCTCAGCGGCCAGCGCCTCGCCCGCGGCGGCGAGCAGTTCGCGCATCTGCGCATGCTCCGCCCGCATCACGCGGGTGGGGCCCATGGTCATCCCGGTACGCGCCTCGAAAGCCGGGAAGAGGATTTCCTCTTCGGCCGCCAGATGCGCCAGCATCGCGTTGCGCAGGGTATCGAAGGCGGCGCGCGCCGACTTCCAGTTCCCCGCCGCCACGGCCTGTTCCGTCGCCGCAAAAGCGGCGTCGCAGACGCGATGGTCGCCGGTCAAACACTCTCGGATCGATTCCATGTCAGCTCCTTGTCCAAAACACCCGTGGATTCTCGCCAGTGTCGGCAAATCACGCTTTGAGGCAGATCAAACCGCAACGTTCAACACAACGATGCTTCCCACCCATTGTCATTTCCGGCTATAGTTAAAACGCCCCTCATTCATTGCATGAAGAAAGGAGTCGTCGTCATGTTCAAGCACATCCTGGTTCCCACGGATGGCTCGGAGCTGTCGCAGAACACCATCGAGCGTGCAGTCACCTTCGCCAAGGAAGCCGGCGCCCGGCTCACCGCCTTCTATGCCAAGCCCGGCTACCCGGTCATCTATTACGGCGAAGGCGCACTGATCGACACCACCTCGCCCGAGCAATTCGCCGAACTCGCCGAACAGCAGGCCGCAAAAATTCTCACCCAGGCCGAAGAATTGTGCCGCAAGGAAGGCGTGCCGTACGCAGGCGTCACGCTGACCTGCGACGTCCCGTACGAAGGCATCATCCAGGCCGCCACCGAGGCCGGCTGCGACCTCATCTTCATGGCCTCGCACGGCCGGCGCGGTTTCAGCGACATTCTGCTCGGCAGCGAGACGCACAAGGTGCTCACCCACTCCACGATCCCGGTGCTGGTCTATCGCTGACCTGATTCGCGAGACAAAAAAGCCCGGCACAAAACTTGCCGGGCTTTTTATCGCCTGAAGCAAAAGCGATTACCACTGCTCATA
>CAZHFS010000394.1:0-3025 GCA_964531885.1 uncultured Propionivibrio sp. | reverse complement strand
CCCGATTCGAGCGCGACCTGGTGCAACTGGTTGGCCGACATCCCGGGCGACCACAGTTCCAGGAGCGTCTTGGTCTCGTTGACGAGTCCAAGACCTGCCTGCAGCTGAGTCGTGTAGGGCTTGTTGTCGATCACGATTACCCCACCAAATACGGATACGCCCGCGCGTTGCGGGAGAATGCGGACGCGTAGGCGCCGGCAATGGCTCGCAGGGCATCGGGAGAGTCGATGTCTTTGATGCTCCCGACAGCGGTGGGTCCTTCGCTGACCTTCATGTCACTCTGGCAGAGGTGCTTGATCGCCTCCAGCGCCTCGTCTTTCTTCTGGGGCAGCTTGCCGGCAATTTCTTCTCCGAGAGGGCTGAGAACGAGCGAGTGCAGGTCCTGTTCGATCTCCTCAGGCATGCGGAACAGGTGGTAGCTGCCGACGCTCAGATGCTCGTCATGGAGACGGCGAGCAGCCTCCAGCACGCCGTGGTACTGCGCCAGCTTGGACGTCTTGGAGAAGACAGGTTCAAGGAACAGGCGACTCGAGGCCTCGTGAAATGACGTTGGCCACCATCCGAACTGGGCGCGCTCACCCAGAAATCCGACGAGGAGCCTCATCTGCAGCAGGGTTGAAAGGTAGGATTCCTTCATCTGGTCACTCTTCGTTCAATCGGGTTTGCATCAGTTCGGCCTTATTACTCGAAAAGGCTGGACTGCTTGAGGATGTAGCCCGCTGGCTTCTTCTGCTTCTCGATCACGCCTTCCTCGACCAATCGCTGCAGCCACGCCTTGGCCTGAGCAGTGGATACGTCGAGGGCGGTCGCCACTTCTGCGTCCTTCATTGGTGCCTTGAGCAGCGACGTGATCGCCTGTCGAACAGCCGTAAACAGCGCGTCGGCAGGCGTTGCCGGCGCCGACACTGGCGTGCTGGCTGTCTCCGGCGGAACCTCCGACGGTGGCGATACCAATGAGGCAGGTTCGGGTGTCGGTACAACGACTCCGCTGCTCGGCGCTTGGGCAGGTGGCGGCGCCGACTCACTCGGCGCTTCGATTGCTGGCGCTGGCTCTGCAACCGATGGCGCCAAGGGTGCAACTTCCGTCGCATCGGCTCCGGAAAACAAAGCGAGGCCGGACTGTGGCGGCTGTGCCGGAGTTGGTGAAGCAACGTCGAACACGACCTGAAGTGCGTCGACGTCTTGTGGGTTCGGCCAAGGCAACGCGCCCTTCGAGCGCAGTGCGTGGAGGCCGGCTGACGTTTCGCCCGTCGATCGAACGTACACCGGGACGAACTTCAGCTTGTCGAGCTGCTCGGTCGCTCCAGCCCAGGTGCCGCCCTTGTTCATATCCGAGCTGACAACCAGGGATGCATCGGCCAACGCATAGATCAGCTTGTTGCGCTGCATGGCGTTGCCGACATTGAACCCCGCGCTCGGGTCATAGGGCGAAATCAGTACGAGTTGGCCGTCGAGCAGCAGGTTGCGGTGCTCGCGGTTCATGGTCGTCTTTTCCAGGCTGTCGGCGAGGACCCCACTGACCTTGCCCCCAGCCTCAAGGGCCCCACGCATGGCCGCTTGATCGATGCCCTTGGCACCACCCGATACCAAGGTGCGCCCGGCCCGTGCGGCCAACCGGCCCACGGCCATCGTGTAGTCGATCAATGAGTCGTCGACGTGGCGGGAGCCAACCACGGCAAGGCCGCCGGTTTCCAGCAGCCCCATGTCGCCGCATCCGTAAATGACTGCAGGGGCGTCTTCTCGCAGGCGAGCCTTCAGACGGCGGGGGTACTCCGCATCGGCACGGCTGACCACCCAGATAGCACGTGTCTGCCAGCGTTCGATGACTTGGCTTAGGAGGAATCCACGGCCAAGCAAGCGCTGCAGTCTGGACTCGTCGATAACTGGCTGGCAAGCGCGCAGCAGATCGGCCGCCTCAGGTGACACTAGGTCGGCAGGCTGACGTTGAATTTCGCGTAGATGGCGCGCAAGTCGCTTGTATTCGCCGGGGGTGAGCAACTCCGGCGACGAAGTGCCTCGACCAGCGATCAGCGGAGCCGTAAGAAGCAGGATGGCCTGCGTATTGGGGGACAGGGTCGGCATCATTCGTCGTGTCCCGTTTGTGAGAGCGCCATGGGGTAGACATCACCGCTTCCGCCCTTGCGCAGAAGCCATGCGGACACGGTCAACGTCCAACGCGAGTCCACCATGTCATCGACCAGGATCACCGGACCGCGCGGTACCGGCTGACCGTTGAGTTCAAGCGAGCCGTCGATGTTGCGCGCCTGCTGTGTACTGTTTGCCATCGTCTTCTGTTCGGGCCGGTCATCGGTCTTAGCGATGACCATATGAAACGGTAGGCCCAGAGCCGCAGCCAAGCGCTTCGCAAAATTAGGGACGAGATCCGGATGACGCAGCGAGGGAACGCACGTCACCCAGGTCGGTTTCGGTTGGGGATTCCACTCCCGCACCATCTGTACACATGCCGTCACGAGCTCGTCCGAGAACTTTTTGTCGTGATACTTGCCTTGCCGGACAAGACCGCCCCAGCCAGCATCGCCCCACACACAAAGTGCCTTGCCTGGCTGCGCTTGAAGGTTGATGGTCGTGTTGCTTGCGATGCCGTACTGAGGCATACCGCCGATCGGCCATTTCTTCCGGGGTTCGATGGGCAGGCTGGTGCGCTGAAGAAATGCTATGGCGTCCCGAACCACCGCTTCATTCACACCAGTCGGTAGCGGGAGAAGCGCGGGCTTGGTGACACCACTTGAATCTCCATCAAGCGCGTCAATCAGGAAGCCCATGTGATCACCAAAGGGCAGGCTTACGTACTCCTGCATCTGCTGATGTTCGTCACGCCTCAAGGCCGTGAGTCGTTCTGCTCTCGCCCAGAATTCATCGCTCAGCGTCGCTGCTGTGAGCTGCCACTTGGTGCCCTGTTTAGCGATAGGGGCCGGTGCTTCGAGGGAGAGCAGCGCGATCGTCTTGTCGACGCGGCCTTTGCTCAGATTGACGCGACTGAGTAGCTCGGGGACGGACAGGCCGT
>CAZHFS010000393.1:0-3038 GCA_964531885.1 uncultured Propionivibrio sp. | reverse complement strand
GCGGTCCGTGGCTCAAGCTGCCCAACGGCATCGTCATCAAGGACGCCATCGCCGATGCCTTCCTGCAGCAGATTCTGCTCCGTCCGGCCGAGTACGACGTGATCGCCACGCTCAACCTGAACGGTGACTACATCTCCGATGCGCTGGCTGCGCAGGTGGGTGGTATCGGCATCGCGCCCGGGGCCAACATCTCGGATAAATATGCCTGCTTCGAAGCCACCCACGGTACTGCGCCCAAGTACGCGGGCAAGGACTACGTTAACCCCGGTTCGCTGATCCTGTCGGCAGAAATGATGCTCCGCCACATGGGCTGGGTTGAGGCGGCTGACCTCATCATCAACTCGATGGAAGCCGCCATCGGCGACAAGGTCGTGACTTACGATTTTGCCCGCCTGATGGAAGGCGCGACCGAAGTGTCGTGTTCGGGCTTCGGTAACGCGATGATCGAGCGCATGTAAGGCGAAACGCTGGCATTGCAGCGATCCCGCTGCGATCTTGCGCAACTGGCCCCCGCTGCGGCGGGGACTTTGTTTTGGCGCGTGGCATCGCCAAGCGTGGGCAGCTTGGCATAATGCCGCTTTGCTGCTGCTTTCCTACCGCTTTGGCGGTACTTGCCAAGGATGCCACCATGCCTCGTTTTGCCGCGAACCTGTCGCTCCTGTTTTCCGAGTATCCCTTTCTCAAGCGCCCCTTGGCGGCAGCGAGGGCTGGCTTCCGTGCCGTCGAATTTCACTTTCCTTACGAGTACGAGGTCGGTGCTGTTGCCGATGGGATCAAGGCGGCCGGTGTCGAGCCTGTGCTGTTTAACCTCCCGCCGGGTGACTGGGCGGCGGGGGAGCGCGGGCTGGCCGCGGTTCCGGGTCGCGAAGCCGAGTTCATGGATGGTCTGGAGCGAGCGCTGACCTATGCCGAGGCTCTTGGCGTCAATAAGCTGCATGTGATGGCCGGTGTCCTGGCCGATGACTCCGGGCGTGAGCGTGCCCGGGCAACGTACCTTGACAACCTGCAGCGAGCCGCAGAGCGGGCCGCCAAAGCCAATTGCACGCTGCTGATCGAGGCAATCAATCGGCGCGACATGCCGGGCTACTTCCTCGATTCTCCCCGTGAGGCGGTGGCGATCTGCGCTGAACTTAACCACGGCAATCTGGGTATTCTGTTCGACATTTACCACACCCAGATCTTGGGCGGAGACCTGTGTTCGATGCTTGACTGCGCATGGCCTTGGCTTGGGCATGTGCAGATTGCCGGCGTGCCCGGTCGGCATGAGCCGGATGCCGGTGAGATCGATTACCGCTGGCTGCTCGCCGAACTGGATCGGCGCGGGTACGCGGGTTGGGTCGGTTGCGAATACCATCCGCGCGGCGCAACCGAAGCCGGACTCGGCTGGCGACAGGCTTACACGGGGTAGCCTGTTGGCGTGTGAGCGAGGTTCAGCGTCGTACGAGACGTTGCAGCCGAACGTCGATGGTCAGCGAAATCTCAGTGAGCTCTGCCGCTCTGGCGCGTCCTTCGGCGCTGGCACGGTAGAGGTGCGGCGTCATGGCCAGCAGGTCGGCGATGGGTTCAGTGCCTGTGATTTTTACGCCAAAGCGGAGGGTCTCGCTGTCGGCCGAGGCAAAACCAGACGGGGTAGGTGCGGTAGCGGTGCGCGCAGGTTTGAGTGTCGGGTAGATGATTTCGCGCAGTTCGCGCAGGTGGTCAGGCCCGGCGTCCACTTGCAGCAAAAAACCGCCCGGTTTGAGCACGCGGGCAAACTCGGGATAGACCGGAAACCCAAAAAGGCACAGCACCCGGTCGATTGTTGCCGGCATGACGGGCAGGGAGGCATTGCTGCCAACCACCCAGGTGGCCTGCTTTTGCTGTTTGGCTGCCGCGAGGACGGCCCACTTCGATATGTCCAGGCCGAGCAGTGCCAACGGCACCCCGTCGGCTTGCGCCGCGGCGGCCAGCTGGCGCAGGTAGTAACCTTCGCCACAGCCAGCGTCGAGGCAAACCGTCGGGGTTGTGGCTGTCAGATCCGACATCACGGTGCGATTCACGGCAGCGGCAATCGGCGCGTAGTGACCGGCGTTGAGGAAGCGACGACGTGCCGCGACCATCAGCTTGCTGTCACCGGGGTCGAGAGAGCGCTTCTTCTGAACGGGCAGCAGGTTAACGTAACCCTGGCTGGCAATATCGAAAGTGTGGCCGCTCGCGCAGCGCAGGGCGATCCCGTCACGGAACAGCGGAGATCCGTCGAGTGGGCAGGCCAAGTCTTTGAAGGTTTCGGTATTCATGCGAGTGTCGATTTTAGCCGAAGCGCCTGGTACGCGTATCGCCGCCTGCATTTGCTATGCTTGCGCCTTTCTTGGCGTGACGGGCGCTTGCAGGCTCCGTCACGTAGACACTCTACGGAGCAGCAGCGATGGCCTCATTGCAGGAACAGTTTTTGAAAGCCGGTCTGGTCGACAAAAAGAAAGTCAAACAGATCAACCAGGAAAAAAGCACGCAAAAGAAACAAGAGCGTCGGACGGGCGAGCAGGCCGTCGATGAAGTGCGTCTTGCAGTGCTTGAAGCGCAGCGCAAGCATGCAGAGCGAGCTCGCGAATTGAACGCTGAACGCGAGGCGGCGGCGCGGCAGAAGGCGGTCATGGCCCAGATCGTCCAGATGGTGCAGCAAAACCGCCAACCCAGAGGAACGGGCGATATTGCTTACAACTACACTTATGGCAACAAGATCGAGAAAATCCACGTTTCGGCTGAGGTGCAGTCGCATCTGGTGGCCGGACGCCTGGTGATTGTCTGTCTTGGCGGTCGGGCCGAACTCGTACCGCGAGTGATCGCGGACAAGATTGCCGAACGCGATGCCTCACTCGTGGTGCGGACAAAAAAGACCGACGCCGCAGTCGATGTCGACGATCCGTATGCCGCGTATCAGGTGCCCGACGATTTGATGTGGTAGGGCACCCTGGCGTTGCATTAACAGGCACTGCCTGGGAAGGCCGTGCATCCTGGCCTGCAGCGGCGCTGCAGGGCGCGCGGTTATTGGCTTCTGGATG
>CAZHFS010000392.1:0-3059 GCA_964531885.1 uncultured Propionivibrio sp. | reverse complement strand
TGGATCACGTCGTTCATGAAAACCTTGTCGCCCACCTGCAAGGTGCGTACGACACCGTTGCTGCCAGTCGCGGTGACGGTCCCGACGACATCCTTCACCGTACCGACCGAACCTACCTTGGCGCCTGATTCGAGCGTTTTCGTCGTGATTTTTTGGGCAGCCATGACACACCTCCAAGAAAGGGGCAAGAGTGGATACTTGCCAGTCTAGGAAGCGCTTTCCGGAAAAAAATACGACCAAGGTAGGGGGTCCCCCCCACTAGACGGTTTCAGCCTGCCTCGAACCACTCAAGAGGAGTGCCAACTGCACCCGGCTGCTTACGCCCATCTTGCGCAAGATCACAGTCATGTGCGCCTTGACCGTCAGATCGGAAACGCCAAGCCGACTGGCAATGACCTTATTGGCCACCCCTTCGGCAACGAGATCGGCGATTTCACGCTCGCGCGGGGTCAAAACCGAGAGTTTTGCATCCGGGCGCGGCGGAGCCTTGCGCGCCGCTGCCTGGCGCAACACACCCAGCATTTCAGGCAGCGCCTGGCGGGAAATCCACACGCCACCCTTTAACACCACATCAACAATGCGCTCGAGTTCAACTGGCGATAAGGACTGACTGCTGCAACACCCCACGACCCCGAGGGTCAGCGCCGCGATCTCGGCTTCACAGGAAAATTCGGGGCGAACGAGGAGCAGGCGCATCCGCCGTGCAAGTTGCGCCAGTTCGCCACCACTTGACAGCGCATCCAGCCCTTTATGCCCAAGATCGACAATACCGAGCTGCATGCGCTTTTGCTCGGCTAAGACAAGCGCATCTTTCACCTCAGCCCGGGTCTCGGTATGATCACCACTTCCGCAGCGGGATTGCATCAGGGCGCGCCAATAATCGACGAAACGGCGATCATCGCTGACGATCATAAACACCGTTTTCTCCTTTGACCAAAAAACCGCATCCAGCATCTTTGCCGGGCTGACCATGCTAAGCTGAAAGCACACTTGGTACTGACCGGTTTTTCCCGGGCACAGCCGGCACCATACGCAACTTTCTTAATCCATTTTTACTGCAAGTCCGGAGGAGAGCATGCCCTATATCCAGCGCAACGCCGAAGGCGCGATCGTGGCAATCGTCAAGGAAGCCAGCGACGATGCACGGGAGTTCCTCTCCCCCAGCCACCCCGAGATCATTACCTTTCTTTGCGCCGGATCCGGGGAGCAGGAACAATTCCACCCGCTTGCTGACCTCGAGATGGTGCGCGTCATCGAGGATCTGGTTGAACTACTCATTTCCAAAAACGTGATCGTGCTTACCGACCTGCCCCCAGCGGTACAACAAAAGCTGCTTCGGCAACAAAGCCGACGGAACAAATTCTTCAGTGGCATCACCATCGACGACGGCCCCGGCGGCCCCCTTTTCTAAGCTTGGGGAAGCCCACCTGAACCAGAGGGTTCAACGTCTGTTTGACGCCACCCACCATCCATTCGAACAATCTCCTAACCCCAATCTCCTACTCACCACAAACCGCTTTCGGTATCTGGGCCAGCGGCATCACCGTATCCACGCCACCCAGGTCAATCGCCACGCGGGGCATGCCAAAGACCACGCAACTGGCTTCATCCTGCGCCACAGTGCGTGCGCCGCTGTCCTTCATTTCTTTTAGACCACGCGCACCATCATCCCCCATCCCGGTCATGATGATGCCGGTTGCGTTGGCCCCGGCGCACACGGCCACAGACCGGAACAGCACATCGACCGACGGACGGTGACGCGACACCAGCGGCCCGTCTTTCACCTCGGCCACATATTGGGTGCCGCTGCGCACCACCATGAGATGCTTGCCGCCCGGGGCAATAAGCGCCAGCCCTGGCGAGAGCCGATCACCGGTAGCGGCTTCCTTCACTTCGATCTGCGAGAGCTGATTGAGGCGCCGGGCAAAGGACGCGGTAAAGGCTTCCGGCATGTGCTGTACCACGGCAATCCCCGGGCAGTCGCGCGGCAACCTGGGGAGCACATATTCCAGCGCCTGCGTCCCGCCGGTTGACGTACCGATTGCCACGATGCGCTCGGTGGTCCGGAACATCGCCCGCCCACTGGGGGCCTGCAGCATCGCATCGGCACTCAACTTGACCCGGTTATCCGGCAAAATCGAGGCTGCCGGCTTGGCGCTCGTGGCCGGCGGGCGCAGATTTGCCAGCCGGGCACTGCGTGCGGCGCGCACCTCGTCGATCAATTGCTGCCCGGATTCGGACAAAAAGCTCCGCAAACCGAGTTTGGGTTTGGTGACGATGGCAATCGCGCCAGCTTCTAGCGCCTGTATGGTCACCGGCATGCCTTCCTCGGCCAGCGAGGAACAGATGATCACTGGCGTCGGGCGTTCGCGCATGATTTTGCGCAGGAAAGTCAGGCCATCCATGCGCGGCATCTCGATATCGAGGATGAGCACATCCGGCCAGTCTTTCTGCATGCGCTCCATGGCAAACAGAGGATCTGCCGAGGCATTGAGGACTTCGATGTCCGGCGCGGAAGTCAGCACTTTGGTCAATACCTCGCGAACCACCGCGGAATCATCGACGATATGTACGCGAATCTTGGTTTTCATGCTCCCCCCATGAGGACCGTGGCGGCACGGCCAGGTGGCCACGCCCTAAGAATTGCACTTGAGTCACCGCCAAGCTCGCGCCTGCCGCCCTGCAAAACGACCACGCCGCGAGCCTCCTTAACCATAGACCGCTGAAACTCACGCAGCGTTCCGGCTACAAAGCGGCAGGAGCCCGTGCAAGGCAGTGTAGGCGCGCCAAAACGGACAAACAATGCGTACTATCCGCCAAATCCTCTCTAGCAGCGCGATTCAGTCGCCAACCGGCCACAGATTGCCTGGCCGGCAAAGCGGGTAAACACCTATTTGAGCATGCGTTATAATCCGCCGATGGTCGATCGCCACCCTCGTCTTTTGGATGGCACGACAAATGGAGGGGAATCCGCCCACTGTGCGGGCGCATAATAACGATGAGACGGATGAGGCTTAAAACCACACTTGCCGCTTTAGGCTTGCTGACCTGTGCCACGG
>CAZHFS010000391.1:0-3081 GCA_964531885.1 uncultured Propionivibrio sp. | reverse complement strand
TCACCGGCAAAGCCACCTCGGACGGCGCCGGCGTCAAGCTCACCCGCCTGCTCAGCCAGGCGCTGCAGCGCCGCCTCGATCCGTTCCTGCTCTTCGACGCTTTCGGCAGCGACATTCCGGATGACTACATCGGCGGATTTCCCGACCACCCGCACCGCGGCTTTGAAACGGTGACCTACATGCGCTGCGGCCGCATGCGACATCGCGACAGCGCCGGCCATGAAGGTCTCCTCGAGGCGGGTGGCGTTCAGTGGATGACCGCCGGGCGAGGCATCATCCATGCCGAGATGCCGGAGCAGACCGAAGGGCGGATGGCGGGCTTCCAGCTATGGCTCAACCTGCCGATGCAGGACAAGCACTGCACGCCCTGGTACCGCGATTTCCCTGCCGCAGAACTGCCGACCTTCGTCACCGCGGCAGGGGTGCGCGTCACGGTCATCGCCGGGACCAGCCACGGGGTCGTTGGCCTCGTCACTCGCACGCACACCGCACCGCTCTACCTCGACCTCCATCTACCCACCGGGGCAAGCTTTACCCAGCCTCTGCCCGAACAGCACAACGCCTTTGTTTATGTCGAAGCGGGTGCCCTGCGCATTGGCGAGACGGATGTTCCGGCCGGCCAGCTGGCGATCCTCGCCAACACCCCGGAGGCCGATGGCGTGGTAATCCAAGCCGCCGGCGATACCCGCGCCCTTTTCATCGCCGGTCAACCTTTACATGAGCCGATCGCACGCTACGGCCCGTTCGTGATGAACACCGAGCAGGAAATCTACCAGGCGATCAGCGATTACCGGTCAGGCAGGCTGGCCGGCTAACGACTTCAAGGGAAAAGTGAACGCGCGCCACAGGCTCTCTCTCCTCGCCATACAGCCCCAGTGGCGCCTTGACGTGCCAGGGGGCGCAAAAGCGGGTGGCGATCTTGGACAGCCGACAGCGCAAAAAAACGGGCTACCAGCGCATTGCTGGCAGCCCGTTGGTCCCGAGGCATGCGGCATCGTTGGGTAACGTCTGGCATATGGGGGATGCCAGACATCCGATACCTTCCCCAGGCTTACTCCTTATCCCCGCGCGGCTCTGGGCGGCAGCGCAGTGAGTGTGTTACTTAGCGGGCCAGCGCCTGCATTTGTCCGTTATCGGGCCAGTATTTCCAGCAATTGGAGCGGGTGGCCAGCGACTGATCGGCACTGTTTTTCGGCCAGAACTGCCAGCACTTCGATTGCTGCGCCAGTTCGTTCGCCGGGCGCTTCGTGCGTTGCGGCGCTGCGCCGTCAAATCTCAATTCGCGCATGCGCAGAACGGCCGGGCTGACATCGGCACTTTGACCGCCAAAGTTGATGACCAGTGCCTGCAAACCAAAAATCGCCAGAACCCCGAGGGCGACACCGGGTTCGCCGTTGGCGATGCACACCAGGAGCGCAACGACTGCGCCAGCGACGTAATAGAAAGCCACAAGCTTGTTGGCCAGAGAGTATTGCTGTTCAGTTTGACTCGATTTTTCCATGATGCGACTCCTCGAAGATAAATGAAAAAACATTCTCTCCCCGTTTTTTTGAATATACTATTACTTGTTTGTGCTCATAGAAAAACAAGTGTTCACTCATGCAATGAAGATTTATCGTGACCTTCACTCAACTCGAAATCTTTGTTCTTGTCGTTGATCTCGGAGGCTTTACGGCCGCCGCCGAGCGACTCGGAATCAGCCAGTCAGCGGTCTCACATGCCTTGAAACAGCTGGAAGGCGAATGGGGCGTCACCCTGCTTTCACGCAACAAAGCCGGGATCGAAGTCACTGAAGTCGGGCGCAATCTGCTCGCCCGCGTGCGCGAACTGCTGGGCATCTCCGAAGCCATCCAGCAGGAAGTCGCCGCGGTGCGCGGACTCAACCGGGGCGTGTTACGGATCGGCTCTTTCGGCCCATCCTCCTCGCTGTTGCTCCTGCCCCGCATTCTTGAGCAATACCGCAAAAACTACCCCGAGATCGAGATCCACGTCGATGAAGGCCCGGACGATGTGGTCACCCAATGGATCGCCGAACGGCGGGTCGACGTCGGCTTCGTGGTGCTCCCCGACGAACGTTTCGACACCCAGCCACTCGTCGAGGATCAACTGGTCGCCGTCCTGCCCTTGAGCCACCCCCTGGCACGGCGTAAGGCGCTCGATCTCTCCGAGCTCTGCCCGCTCCCGTTCATCATGACAGCCGCCGGCGCATCGGCGCATGTGGAAAAACTCTTTGACAGCGCGGGCCTGCGCCTGAACGTCAAACACCGGTATTCCCAGATTCTGACCATCATCAAGGCCGTCGAGTCCGGCGCAGGCGTGTCGATCGTCGCCAGCCTCGCCTTGTCGGACCAGGTAATGGCCATGTGCCCAGGCGCCGTGAAAAAACCGCTGGTGCAGCCCGCCCGGCGCTCGGTCGGGCTCGCCGTACCCAACATCAAGCAAGCCAGCCCGGCCGTTCTCGCTTTTCTGAAGACGGCCAAGATGCTCGTTCCCAAACTGCGCCAGGATCTTGCCCCCCACTGGAGCTAGACGCTGCATCCTGACAATCGCGCGATTAGCCACAAAACCGATTCAGGGCGCGAAGGGAATCGATTGATTCGTTCTTTGCTCCCACCCATTTGCCAGGCATATCGACAGATTGCCAGAGCATTCCTTGTTAGCTGGCCTCGGGTTCTGCGTCATTCCCCCGCGATTTCGTTGTTTTGGCTTCGCCCATGCGCCCCACACACGATTGGTGTCCGCCGTGCAAAAGCAAGGGGCGGTCAAGCCATCGCTGGCCAGGCCGCCCCCTCAGGTCGAGACGTAACGCTTACTTCTTCGTTTCCACTGGCGGATGGAACTCCTGCGGCAAGGCACCGCCCGTCGTGGCACCAACCGACTGATCAACTTGCGGCAGTTTGTGGGCAATCCCCTTGTGGCAGTCAATGCAGGTCTGCCCCTCGGTCAGACCAACCTGGTGCATCTTGGCTGCACGGATGTTCTGCAGGGTATAGTCGAAACTCTCGAAGTTGTGGCAGTTGCGGCATTCGCGCGAGTCGCTCTTCTTCATCCGCGCCCATTCGTTCTTGGCCAGTTGCAGCC
>CAZHFS010000390.1:0-3095 GCA_964531885.1 uncultured Propionivibrio sp. | reverse complement strand
CATGCCGCTGGCCTCGCTGATCGGCTCGGGCATGGGCATCGTGAACCCGTGGAACTTGCGTCTGATTATCGACAACGCCAAGGTACCGGTGCTGGTCGATGCCGGCGTTGGCACCGCGTCCGATGCGGCGATCGCCATGGAGCTCGGCTGCGACGGTGTGCTGATGAACACCGCCATCGCCCACGCCAAGGATCCGGTGCTGATGGCCAGCGCCATGAAGAAGGCGGTTGAGGCCGGGCGCGAGGCTTTTCTCGCCGGGCGCATGCCGCGCAAGTATTACTCGGCCGACCCCTCGTCGCCGACCACTGGATTGATCGGTTCGTAATGAAAGATAAGCAGGACAAGACGCCGGAAGCGCCGCTTTCGGCGGAAGAGATCGAGGCGCTACGCCGCCGTCCGATCCGCAGCTTCGTGCTGCGCCAGGGGCGGGTGTCGAACGCCCAGCAGCGTTATCACAGCGAGATGATGGCGCGCATCGGCGTGCCCTACCGGCCCGAGGTGGTCGACCTCGACGTGGTGTTCGGGCGCGCCGCGCCGAAGATTTTCGAGATCGGCTTCGGCATGGGCGAGACCTCGGCGGCGATCGCCGCCGCGCATCCCGAGAACGACTACCTCGGCGTTGAAGTGCATACGCCGGGTGTTGGCAGCCTGTGCAAGCTCATTGCCGAAATGGACTTGAGCAACCAACGCATCGTCCAGCACGACGCGGTCGAGGTGCTGCGCGACATGATCGCGCCAGACAGCCTCTCCGGCGCGCACATCTTCTTCCCCGATCCGTGGCACAAGGCACGCCACCACAAGCGCCGCCTGATCCAGCCGCCGCTCGTTGCCCTGCTCGCGAGTCGAATCAAGCCGGGCGGCTACCTGCACTGCGCGACCGACTGGGAGAACTACGCGGAGCAGATGCTCGCCGTGCTCTCGGCCGAGCCCTTGCTGGAGAACACCGCTGAGGGTTACGCGCCGCGCCCCGATTACCGGCCGCTGACCAAGTTCGAGCAACGCGGCCTGCGTCTCGGGCACGGGGTGTGGGATATCGTCTTCCGGCGGCGTTAAAAAGGCATCACTACAACGGGCACGAAGAACACAACGAAAGTCGGGCGATTCATTGGTTGTTCGCGTCGTGTTCGTTGTGTCGTGTGGTGATCGTTTTTAGTTTTTGTACCGCGGCTACTGCAGGCGGAAATACACCGGAACGATGAGTTCGCGTCCGCTGGCGCCAGCCAGCGAACCCATGGCGTAGGCGGCGCGGATGGCCGCATTGTCGAGCAAGGGGTGGCCGCTGCTGGCCGCGAGTTGCACGTCGTCAATGCGGCCGTCGGCAGCGAGTTTGACGATCAGGCGAACATCCCCTTCGAGGCCGCGAGACACCGCTTCCGGTGGATAGAACACATGCTTGGAGAGCTTGCGTTGGGCTGCTTGCACATCCTTCTGTGGCGTTGGCCGGGTGACTGGACGGGGTGTCGGTGGGGTCGGTGTACTGCGCGGCGTTTCCTCGATGGTTTTGGTGTTTTGTGCTTCATCTAGCGTATTTTTGAGCAGTGGCTCCGCGGGTTCGACTGGCACAGGTGGCATTGCCAGGCGCGCCTGCAAGGGCGCCGGGGTCACCGGGGCCGGCCGGCGCGCGACGAGGTCGGGCAGGAAGAAGGCGCCGTGGACCAGCAGAGAAACGGCGAAGGCGGAAAGAAGGCGGAGCGGCATTGGCGCGTATTGTGCTACAAATCGGTGATCACAGGCCGCTACAATAGGCAGTGAAACGTGTTCATGGAATGAATGGAAAGACGATGCGCGAGTGGTCCGGAATACTTGCCAGGATGGTGATGCTTGTCGCACTCTTGGGTGGTTTTGGGGTGGTGCGGGCGCAGATGCCGGATCCCGTGGCGTTCAGTTGGGCGGTCGAGCGGGGCGATGTCAAGGCGGTGCGCGGCTGGCTGGAGGCTGGGTTGGATCCCGAGTTCCAGTCGCCAAACCTCGGGAGCGGCCTGATGATTGCCGCCTGGCACGGCAATATCGAGATGATGGCGCTGTTCGTCGAACGCGGTGCCAACCCGCGGCGCGCCAACCGTAACGGCGAACAGCCCCTGCAACTGGCGGCCTGGAACGGACACGCCGAGGCCGTGCGCTGGCTTTTGGCGAACGGGGCGAGTCTGAACCGCGAAGGCAACTACTGGGGGGCATTGCACTATGCGGTGTTCAATGGGCATGCTGAACTGAGCAAGGAACTCATCGAGCGCGGTGCGAATGTGAACGCACGTTCGCCGAACGGATCGACCCCCCTCATGATGGCGGCCCGCGAGGGTCGGGAGGCGATGATCAAACCCCTGCTCGAGGCCGGGGCCGATCCACAGGTTCGCAACGACTGGGGCGACAACGCCCTTACCCTGGCCATGCGCTATGACCACTACCGGGTGGGTAAGATGATTTCTACGCCGGAAGAGTTTGCCATTGCCGCCCGTGCGCCGAAGGAGAGTTTTGGCGAGCCGAGCCGTTCTGCTTCGGCGCCAACCGAGATTGAAGAGCTGTTGCGCCAGATCCGCGAGGCCGAAGCGGAAGGCAAACCAAGCGAGCATCTGCACGCCCAATTGCGGGATGCGGTAAACAATTTCCGGCGCCAGGCGGCAGCCCAGAAATACGCCCGCAAACCCATGCCGCTTCCCTATCAACCCAAATCGATCGTGATCACTGCCAAGCGTGGCAATCCGTCGGCCGAGCGAGCGCAGGTCGTGGTCGATGGACAAGCAGTGAGCAACCCGCACACGACTGCCAAGGCAGTCGGCAAGCCAAGCATAACGGTTACGCCGGTGGATCAGCGCGCCCGGCAGGGGGAAATTGCCGAAACGATGCGCCAGATCCGCCTGCGCGAGGCGGAAGGTCAGCCGGCTGACGAGCTTCGGCAAAAACTGGCCGAACAGCTTGACCGCCTTAACAGGCCGTAGCGCAGAGCAACTACTGCATCGACCAATGTTGCTGCAAATCCTTCAAACGTCCCGACGCTTCGAGGGCGCGTAGTGCCTCTTCGAGCTGTTCGCGCTGCGGTAGGGGGACATGCCGGCCGACCAATACGTGAAAAGGCTGCCGGTCAAAGGCGGGTTCGACGA
>CAZHFS010000389.1:0-3121 GCA_964531885.1 uncultured Propionivibrio sp. | reverse complement strand
GCGATGCTGGCGGCCTGGCCGGTCGTGAGCAGTCCGAGCAGCGTATTGGCGTGCGCTGCGGCTTCGCGCCCGAGCGGGGTCAGGTAGCCGCCGTCGATCTGGGTCAGCAGGCCGCGTGCGTGCAGGCGCTGCACTGCCGCCGCGACGCCGTTCGGAGCGTCTTTGTGGATCTTCAGCCCATGCAGCGTGTCGTCAGGGTCGAAGCGTAGCAGGGCATTGAGTTCGGCGAGCAAGTCCGGGGAGAAAGTCTGGTCGGGCATGGTGGCTCCTAGGGTGTGTTTCGCCCATTCTACGCGGCTTGCGGCCTCCCGTTACGAACTGCATGAAAGCATTGAGCAGCCGGGTTTGTGGCGTGCCCATTCCGGCCGTTTTGCTGCGTAGGCTTCGCGGCCCGCCTGTTCGCGGTAAGGGGTGCGCAGGGTATCGAGGAGGTCGAGCAAAGGCGAGGCATCGCCTGCTTGAGCCGCGTCGATCGCTTGCTGGGCAAGGTAATTGCGCGGGATGTAGCAGGGGTTGACTGCATTCATTGTCTGGCGACGTTCGTTTGCCGGTCGGCCTTCGTCCTGGATCCGGCGATCCCAGCGGGCAAGCCAGGTGGCCCACTCTGGCGCCTGGCGGGTGAAGTCCGCGGCGGCGTAACTGGTTTCTGCCAGACGGGCGAGTCGCGTAGCGTCGCCAGGGCTGTCTGCCAGCAGGCGGAAAAAGAGGGTCATGTCCATGGCGCTGCGCTGCATCAGGCGGAATGCGTCAGCCACCAACGGTTCGTCGTCATCGCGCCAGCCCACGAAGCCAAACTTGCTGGCAAAGGTCTGGCGGAAGGTGGCTGTATACGTGCTGTCGTATGCCGACAGCCCAGCGTCAAGCAGGGCGGGGTCGGGCGTGGCGGGTGATAGCGCGTCGGCCAGGCGTTCGAGATTCCAGCGCGCGATCTCCGGTTGCCGGGCAAAACAGTAGCGTCTGCCTTGGGCATCGGTAGTGTTCGGTGTCCAGGCTGGATCGAAATCGTCGATCCAGCCGTAGGGGCCGTAATCGATGGTCAGCCCGAGGATCGACATGTTGTCTGTATTCATCACCCCATGCACGAAGCCGACCCGCATCCAGTGCACCACAAGTTCGGCCGTGCGCCGCGCAATTACGGCAAACCAGCGAGAAATTCGCTCGTCACCCGCATTGTCCGGGTCGGCAGCGAAATCCGGAAAATCTCTGGCAATGGTGTAATCGATCAACTGGCGGAGCAGTGCGTCGTCACCGCGTGCCGTTGGCAGCTCGAAGTGACCGAAGCGGGTAAATGACGGCGAGACCCGGCAAACGATGGCGCCCGGTTCGGCCTCCGCTCGTCCATCGTAGAACATGTCGCGCAGCACGGTTTCGCCGGTGGTGACCAGCGACAGGGCGCGGGTTGTGGGGATGCCAAGATGGTGCATGGCTTCGCTGCACAGAAACTCGCGTAAGGAAGATCGCAACACGGCCCGGCCATCGCCGCGTCGCGAAAAAGGGGTGGGCCCGGCGCCCTTGAGCTGGAGCTCAAGCCGTTCGCCTGCGGGGGTGAGCGCTTCGCCCAAAAAAATAGCCCGGCCATCGCCAAGCTGCCCGGCCCATTGTCCGAATTGGTGCCCACCGTAGTTAGTGGCGTAGTGCGCCATGCCGGGGCGCAGGCCGTTACCGGAGAGCGCGTCCAGCCAGTCGCCTGCCAGCACCTCGGGTGTCAGGCCAAGCTGGTGTGTCATCTCCGGCGAATAAGCGAGCAGCCGGGGGGAGGCCACGGGCGTTGTTGCCACCCGTGACCACAATGCGCCAAGCACCTGCCGGGGGTAAGTCGCGGAAATCTGATCCCCCGGGAGATTGCTGATAAAGGAGTTGTCGAAGGCAAGCATGCAAACAGGCCAGAACACGATAATCGTTGGTGGCTTGCCGAGCGAATGAGTTCCCTCTGCTCAATGCTGTCTTGCAAAAGAAAACGGCATGGTGCGAACACCATGCCGTTTGCAGAAGAACCCCGCGAGTGCCGTTAGGCCGGCATCCTGAACCGTGGTTCAGAATGGTCGCTTTCCTTCCGTATCAGGCTAACCCGACGAGGGGCTGGCACAACAACGGCGTCAATGGTAGGCGACCGATGCCAATTTACATTGGTTCAAGGATTCTAAGGCCTTGACGAACACCGCAGGGATCAACAGTCGGAAGCTCGGCAGCTCTAGAACAGTGATTCGTCCTGCGGCTTAAGTGCCGCGTCAAGCTGTGCTTCCATGTCTGAAATTCTACGCAAGGTGTCGCCAATGTCCAGCGGAGTTTCTGACTCACGGGTCGGTTGTTCGTCGGAAACGGTATCCCGCGAGAGCAATTCGTGCGCGATGTTGAGCGCCGCCATGACGGCAATGCGCTCCGGGATGCTGCTCTTGGTCTTATCGGCGATGTCGCGCATTTTTGCGTCGACATAGCGGACCGCAGCCTGCAGGGCTTCGTGTTCTTCTGGGGGGCAGGCGACCCGGTACTCTTTGCCAAGCAGCGCGATGTCAAGGTAGTTGAGTGATGACATGGCCAATCAGTCTGCTTCAGGTGTTTCAGGTAGCTGGCGGGCGAGTTCTTCCAGGCGGAATCGAGCTGACTCGATGCGCTCCGTGAGCTCTTTGCGTTCCCGTTCGGCGGCGCTCAGGGCAAGCTTGAGTTGGGAATTTTCGGTACGCAGCGAGTGACACAAGGCCACGACCTGGGCGACCTTGTCTTCGAGCGCATTGAGTTCGGTGATCATGGGGGTGGAATATAAGGGCAAAAATTAAGGCAAGTCAAGGGTTAAGCAGTGGTTTTAAATGTGATTTATTTCTCAGTTTTGCGTGTCATGCTCATGAGCGATGCGTTCGAAATGGAAAAAAATCATCGGGTTTTGTTGACGCTGAGGTGGCGATCACATAGAATCCCGCCCTCTTGCTTTGGGTCGGTAGCTCAGTCGGTAGAGCAGCGGACTTTTAATCCGTTGGTCGGGAGTTCGAATCTCCCCCGACCTACCAGAAATAAGACGTAGTAGAATCACCACCCATTGTGGGGCGTTAGCTCAGTTGGTAGAGCAGCGGACTCTTAATCCGTTTGTCGTAGGTTCGATCCCTACACGCCCTACCACCGAATTCAA
>CAZHFS010000388.1:0-3123 GCA_964531885.1 uncultured Propionivibrio sp. | reverse complement strand
TTTAACAAACTGATGCCAGAAAACAAAAAACGCCATATAATCATGGCGTTTTTTGATAGTAACTGGCGGAGAGAGCGGGATTCGAACCCGCGGTAGGGTATTACCCTACACACGCTTTCCAGGCGTGCGACTTAAACCACTCATCCATCTCTCCGGGAAGCCGAGCATTCTAGCAGAAGCCAGTGCGATCAACAAACGCTTGCGTCAATCGCTTCAGCCGCATGTGGCACCGATCTGACACAAGCTCTGGCGCACGTAGGCAAGGAGAATCCATATCCAGAAGACCAGGAAAAAGGCGACAAAAGGAATGTGCTTATCGACCACGACCCTGGGGGTGATGAAACGCGTCATCTGAATGACCGGCCGGGTAATGATGCGGCACAACTGAAAGATGATGTTTTTTTCGCGTGTCGCCCCGGCCAGCACATACAGGGCGCCTTGCGCCAGCAGGAACCAGCCGGCGACTTCGAAGATGACCCGCAGGACGGTGATGATTTGCAGTTCGACGGAGGTTGTCATTGAGAGCTCGTTCACGGATGAGTGATTGGATACTGCGCTAGCATGATAGCGCCTAGCATAAACCATCCTCGATCAGGCATGCGCACGGAACTCCAAGCCGTCCACGCTGCCCGAGGATGGGACACCTGATTTCCTGTCGTCATGGCCGCGGCCACCAACATAACGATCGATCAAGGAGAGGTAATGGGATTCGAACTCTGGCGTCATAAGACACGTGCCTGGCTTTTCCATTTCGTCGGACAGGACGATCGCGCCTTCGCGGAATATGCGACCGCCTTTCACTTGGCCCCGACGCCATCTGCGGCCTGCCATCTGGGATTCATCGCCTGCACCAAAAGTCGCTTTGCCGAGGGAGCAACGTGGTTTGCCAAAGCCAGCGCGCTTGACCCCACCAATGCCGACACGCTTTTCAACCTGGGTTTTGCCCACGAACAAGGCGGACAAGCAGCCGACTCCATTGCGCCCTTCGCCGCCGCCGTGAAGCTCAACCCTGCGCTTGACCGCGCCTGGTACGGGCTGGCCATGGCCAATGCCCGCCTTGGCAAGCATGCCGAGGCGGCGAGCGCGCTGGAAGAGACGGTGCGCCTGCAACCGATGCACGGAGAGGCGTGGTATCACCTTGGCATGGCCTGCCACCTGTGCGGTCAACTTGACCGGCTCAAGGAAGTCATTGTCCGGCTCAGGGGGTTTGAACCCAAGCGTGCCAACCAGTTGATCAAGGACTGTGCCAGGCCCGAAGTTGCTCATCTGCATACCGAATTGCCGTTCTGATAACAGGCATCCACTGGACGAAAAAAGCCCCGCCGAAGCGGGGCTTTTTGCTGGATCAGACTCAATGAGCCGGTGCATGGGTCCCCGTTTCGAGGTTCGGGTAGCGCACGTTATCAACGAGTTCCTGGACTTCCTTCGACGGGGCCGGCGTGAGCAGCGAGCCGACGATGATGCCGATGAACCCGACCGGAATGCCGAAGATACCCGCTGAAATCGGGTTGATGTCCCACCACTTCGGCGCATTCACGCCAAAGAACGGGTAGGTGATGTACATATAGTACGCACACACCCCGAGCCCGAGCGCCATGCCGAGCACCGCACCGACCTGGTTCGCCCGCTTCCAGAAAACCCCGCAAACCAGCGCCGGGAAGAACGCGGAGGCCGCCAGCGAGAACGCCGCACCGACGAGGAACAGGATATCCCCGGGCTTGAGCGAGGTCACGTAGGCCGCCAGGAGCGCCACGATCAGCAGCAGCACCTTGGAAACCACGATCCGGCGAGCCGTCGAGGCGTTCTGGTCGATCATCTTGTAGTAGACGTCGTGCGAGAGGGCATTGGCAATGGTCAGCAGGAGACCATCCGCCGTCGACAACGCCGCGGCCAGGCCGCCCGCAGCCACCAGACCGGAAATCACATACGGCAAGCCAGCGATTTCGGGCGTAGCCAGCACGATGAGGTCGCCACCGATGACGATCTCGGCCAACTGCACGATACCGTCCATGTTGATGTCGGTGATGTTCATCAGCGTCTTGTCCACCGCGGCCCAGTTCGAGACCCAGGCGGGCAGCGCGGCAAACGATGACCCGACCAGGCTGTGATACACCTCGTACTTGGCAAGCACAGCCAGGGCTGGTGCGGTGAAATAAAGCAGGAAGATGAAGAACAGCGACCAGAACACCGAGCGTCGTGCTTCATGTACGGACGGCGTGGTATAGAAGCGCATCAGGATGTGTGGCAGTGCCGCGGTACCGACCATCAGACAGAGCACCAGCGCCAGGAAGTTCTTCTTGGCGATCGCCCGTGCATTCTCGTCCTTGGCATCGAAGGCATCGGCATGGGCCTTGACCGGGGCTGCGCGGCTGGCGTTGCTGGACTTGGCTGCCGTCCAGGCCTTGCGCGCCGTTTCCACGTCGGCCGGATAGTCCTTGAGCGCCTTTTCCGCCGCCGCGATACTCTTGGCATCGGTGCCCGGATTGCCCTTGAGCTCATCGACCTTGGCCGACAGCTTGGCACGCTCCGCCGTCAGGAAGGCATCGCCGCCGCCGGCCAGGCCCTTGAGATTGGCATCCGCCGCAGCCGCGCGCTCGCGGAATATCGCCCTGACGGACTCTTCCTTCGCCCCGAGCTCACTCGTCTTGTCGTTGAACACCTTTTCACGCTCGGTCACCTTCTGCAGCTGGTAACCATACGCAACCTGAGGCACCGGATTGCCGGTCTGCTGTACCGACAGCCAGACGACCGGAATCATGTAGGCCACAATCAGAATGATGTATTGCGCTACCTGCGTCCAGGTCACCGCCTTCATGCCACCGAGGAAAGAGCAGACGAGAATCCCGGCCAGGCCGACGAACACGCCGACCCCGAATTCAAGACCGGTAAACCGCGCGGTGATGATGCCAACGCCGTAGATCTGCGCCACCACATAGGTGAATGAGCAGAGGATGGCCGCCAGCACGCCAATCATCCGCGGCAGGTGACCGCCGTAGCGCGCGCCAAGAAAGTCAGGGATGGTGAATTGACCAAATTTGCGCAGGTAAGGTGCAAGGAACAGCGCCACCAGGCAGTAACCGCCGGTCCAGCCCATGACGAAGGCCAAGCCATCATAGCCGGAGA
>CAZHFS010000387.1:0-3127 GCA_964531885.1 uncultured Propionivibrio sp. | reverse complement strand
GGGCGAAGATTGCTGCGCCCTTTGTGCCGCGTCAGCAAGGTGTGTTTGCAGCAGCTGCGCCGGCCGAAGCGGCCGACGCCGATCCGTTCGCGTAAAGGGGAGAAACGATGCTCTCCGCGAAGGTGATCGAGAACGCGCAACAGGCTGAACACTACTTCAGCCAGGACAACTACTACACGACCGAAGAAGGGTTCGAGCAGTCCGCTTGGGCTGGCAAGGGTGCGGCGGCGTTGGGGTTGTCTGGTGGCGTTCATCGTGAGCAGTTCATGGAGCTGCTAGAGGGAAAGGTCGATGGCCAGGAGCTGGGAAAGTGGGTCAGGAACGAAGAGACTGGCCAGAAGGAGCGCGAACACCGCCCAGGGATAGACCTCACCTTTTCGGCCCCGAAAAGTGTTTCCTTGCTGGCCGAAGTCGCCGGCAACGAGGAAGTGAGCAAAGCCCATGATGTCGCGGTCGAGCGGGCGATTGCATACCTCGAACGTGTGGCCGCTCAGGCGCGGACTACTGTTGATGGGGTTACGTCCCGCGAAGATACCGGCAACTTGGTTGTTGCCCAATTCCGCCACGATACCAGCCGGGAACTTGACCCGCAGACCCATACCCATGCGGTTGTTTTCAACCTCACCAAACGTTCGGATGGTCAATGGCGCTCCCTTTCCAATGAGGAGTTGCTAGGCCATATCAAGGATGCAGGCGCCTACTACCGCACCGAGCTGGCGGGGCAACTGTCTGCGCTGGGGTATGAAATCGAGCGCACACACGCTGATGGGCGCTTCGAGGTAAAGGGCTTTACCAAGGAACAGCTTGAGCACTTCAGCCAGCGAAGCGGGCAGATTGAGCAGGCTTTGTCCGAGCGGGGCAAGAACCGTCAGACAGCGACCACCGAGGAAAAACAGACGGCCGCCCTGGACACCCGCCAGGCGAAAAAAGAGGTGGATCGTGGCCCACTTCGTGAGGAATGGCTTTCGCGTGCGAAAGACGTGGGGATCGAGTGGGACAGGATACCTCGTGACAAGGGCGTGACTTTCGCGCGCGAAAGTTCGGCGGAACTCTACCTCCGGGCGAAAGAGGCTGTTGATTACGCCACGAAGCACCTGAGCGAGCGGCAGGCGGCTTTTTCTGCAAAGGATCTGTATCGGCACGCCGTCGAGTTCGGGACTGGACGAACCACTATCCAGGCCATCGACAAGGCAATCCGTGAGTCCAAGAAGTCGGGCGACCTGATCCCGATCGGAGACAAGCAGGAACGACTGACCACCCGTGACGCTGTGACGGCAGAGCTGCGGATGCTGGATGCGCTCGAACGCTCAAAGGGCGCGGTTTCTTCCGTGGTCGGCACCAACCGGCTAGATGCAAAGATCGAGGCGGCACAGAGCCGTTTGATCCGGGATGGGGTAATCGATGCCCAGCTCAATGCCGGCCAGTTGGATGCGGCAAAACTGATCCTGGGCACCAATGACCGGTTTGTAGGCGTTCAGGGTTATGCCGGTACTGGCAAAACCACAATGCTGAATGTGGTGAAGGCTGTTGCCGAAGAACAGGGATACGTGGTGCGCGGCCTCGCGCAAAGTGCTTCCGCTGCTGCCACGTTGGAGGCTGAAACGGGGATCAAAAGCCAAACGGTGGAGAGCTTCCTCCTAGAGCGCCAGAGAGAGCGGGAAAAGGCCGAAAAAGAAGCGGAGCGCACCACCAAGAGCAGTGACAAGGAAAAGCCCACCAGCCGGGATGTGATGGGGAATCGCTACCTGGAGATTCCGGGCGGAATGTTCAAGGAGCGCCAATTGTTGGTTGCTCGCGGAACCGTTACCAATGCGCTGGCCCTGGAAGCCGTGGACAGACTTCGGGAAATGAGGCCAAAAAACGCCTTGGCCAAAGAGGTGCGTGCCCATGCCCTTGCTACAGCCCGTGGCATGGTGAAGTGGGAGCGGGCAAGCACGACTGACCAAGTTCTTTTCAGAGCGGCCGAGGTGGCCTCCAAGGTGAAATCGCTTTTCCAAGGGGCGAAGCCACAGGAAGCAGCCAAGCCCAAGGGCGAAATTTGGACTGTTGATGAGGCCAGTTTGCTGGGGCAACGGGACATTAACCGCCTGCTGGCAGAGGCTGAACGAGTCGGGGCCAGAGTCCAATTCACGGGGGATGTTCGCCAGTTATCGGCGGTCAGCGCCGGCAAGCCGTTCGAGGTCATGCAAACGGCGGGGGGCATGCAGACGGCCAAGATGACGGAGATCCACCGCCAGAAGAACGACCTACTTAAAGACACTGTTGCCGACATTATCGAGAAGCGCGAGCAGGACGCTTTCAAGAAGCTGGCCGGGAATACCGTCGAGCTGAAAGACAACGAGAAATTGATAGCCCGCATCGTTGCGGACGTCCGCCAGGACGTTAGCCGGGAGATTCGGCACGAACTATCTGGCGCTGGTGAAAAGTCCCACAAAGACACTTTGGTCATCACCGCCTTGAATGAAGACCGTCGGGCTATCAATAACGGCGTTCGGCAGGCGCTCAAGGAGGATGGCGTTATCTCTGGCCAGGCCCGTGATACCGAGGTGTTAGTTAATCGAGGCATGACCAAGGCGCAGGCATCCCACGCACAGAACTACCACGAAGGCGATGTAGTGCGGTTTGGGCGTGACTATGAACGCCTCGGGGTAAAGGGTGGCGAGTATGCCCGCGTGGTTGGCGTGAGCGACCTTGGCACCGTAAAGCTGCAAAAAGCGGACGGGCAAACACTGGACTGGCGACCCGCGCAGACCTCAAAAATTGAGGTATTTCATGCCGAGCGCCGGGAGCTGCAAGCCGGCGACAAAATTAGATTCACGCGCAATGACAAGGATCGTGGCTTGAACAACGGCGATGTTGCCTATGTGAAAGCGATCAACGGCGACAAGGCCACGGTGCAGCTAAAGGGCAAGACCGTTGCGATTGATCTGCGCGAGGTCAAACACCTGGACTACGCCTACGCATCCACGATCCATTCCAGCCAGGGGAAAACGGTGGACGCGACCGCCTTCCACATCCGGGGGAAGTCCGGCCAGGTCTTTGGCGACCGGGCCTTCTACGTTGGCGCAACCCGCTCTAGGCACGAGCTGCGCATCTACACAGACGACAAAGACGCCGCATTGCGCGC
>CAZHFS010000386.1:0-3128 GCA_964531885.1 uncultured Propionivibrio sp. | reverse complement strand
CAGTACGCCCCAACCATCGCGTCCGGCATCCTGACCGCGACGATCTGAGGCCAAGGAACGCTGCGTGGACGAGATCGGCTACATCCCGAAATCCCTGGAGGCGCAGGAGCGCTTCCTGTGGTGGGACTTCGATCAGGCCATTCTGTTCATTTTGGTCATGGGGATGGGGGTGGTCTCCGGCGCCATGGTGGCCGGAATGGTTTTCGGGGGGCTGGTTGCCTGGCAATACGGTCGGCTCAAGACCGGGAAGCACCCGAAGTTCGCACTGCATGCGCTCTATTGGTGGCTGCCGAGCTGGATCGTGATTCGCGCTCGCGCGACTCCTCCATCCCATCATCGATTTTTCCTGGGCTGACCAATGAAGTTCAGCAAATTCACCGCCGAGCGGGACAACCAGCGCGCGGAAATCCTGTTCATGCGCCTCGCCGTCGGTGGTCTCGTGCTGGCATTGTTCGCCAACGCCGCCGCATCGCTCAGCGTGGCGGGTTCGGAGAAAACAATTCTAGTGCCCCCGGAAGTGCATCAAACCTTCTGGGTCAGCGGCCACAAAGTCTCTACGGAGTACCTCCAGGAAATGGCCTACTGGTATTCAGGGCTGGACCTCAATGTGACGCCACATGTGGCGGACTACCAGAAGAATCTCTTTCTGAAATATGCCGCTCCGAGTGAATACGGGCGCCTTCAGGCCGAGTTTGGTGCAAGGACAGAATTTATCCGCAAGAACAACGCTTCGACCCAGTTCTCGCCGCAATCGGTGATGCCGGACGAGGCTGCCATGAAAGTGGCACTTACCGGCGTTCTCCTGACTTGGGTCGGGGACAAGAAAGCCTCCGAGAAGCAGACCACCTATGTCGTCGGCTTTCGATATCTCAATGGGAGACTCCATGTATCCGAGTTCAAGGAAACCAGCGATCAGAACCCGTTTGGTGCCGGCAACGGCACTGGCGCTACTCCTCGGTAGCGTTTCGGCACCGTCCTTCGCCGGACAATACCTTGAGGGCAGCCCGGATGACGGTTTGACCGCCACCGTGTCGCGCAGCGAGCCCAATCTGATTCGGGTCGAAGGTCGCAAGATTCGCCGCATCCAGGGCGTCGAGGGCGAGTTCCTCGTAACGCCGGACAAAGAGACCGGCGCCGCCTATCTCAAGCCGAATACGGACAAACCGATCCTCAGCGTTTTTGTCGCCGACGATGCCGGTCGTCACTGGAAGCTGATGCTCAAGGTCGCAGACGTGCCGGCCGAGACGCTTGTCATCCGAGACCGCAGTCGTTCGCGCGTCGAGGGGAGAGCATTTCTTGCCGACGAGTCGCGCAATGCCGCTATCCGTCGTGTGTTGCTGGCTTTGGCGCGGGATACCGAACCCGAGGACATGACCGCCAGAGATACGCTGGTGATTGTTCCGCTCTGGAACGAAGCCCGCTTTGTTCTTGTAAGGACACTGGAAGGCGCTTTGCTCGGGGAAAAGTACCAGCTGACCAACGTCTCTTCGTCGCGGATGGTCATCGACGAGCGCGAACTTTACCGACGCGGTGTCCTGGCGGTCATGGTGGACTCGCTCGAACTGGAGCCGGGTGAAGCGACCAATGTCATGGTGGTACTGGAGGGGCGCGATGGCTGAGGCGCCCAAGAACCGCATTGCGACCGCGGTTTCCAACCTGTCGCCCAAGCGTCGCCAGTATCTGATACTGGGGCTCGGTGCGTCGGCTTTCGTGCTGCTCGTCTTCGGTGGCGTGGCGATCTGGGACAAGCCCGTTCAACTCCCCCAGGGAGCGCCGCAGGCCCGCCCGCAGCCCATGCCCATCAATGCCCCTGGTGCACAAGCCGATCCGCGTGACATCTGGATGAGCAAGTCTTCGGAACAGATGCGGCAGATGGAGGACATGATCCAGGGATTGCGCCAGCAGGTCGATATCATCGAGAAAAAGCCGCCGGTCGCGAACGATGCCCAATTTCCGGCAATTCCGTTGCCCCCGGCACCGGCGCCGATGCCTCCAGAGGCACGGACCATGGCTTTGCCGCCACCTCCCGTGGTTCCGGAAACGGTGAACAAAGCCAGCGAGCCGCTACCTCCCCCCAAGCCTCCGGGGATTGCCTCCTTTGAGGTGAGCGAGGGCAAGGCGATCGTCCCGGAAGTAGTTCAGAAAGCTGCCGAAAAGAAGGACAGCCGCAGCTACGTTCCATCAGGTTCATTTTTTCGGGCGGCGCTGCTAGGCGGGTTGGATGCCCCTACTGGCGGCCAGGCACAGAGCAATCCACACCCCGTCCTGATGCGGGCGCAGGACAACGCCTTTCTGCCCAACCGCTATCGATTCAAGGTCAAGGAATGCTTCGCCTTGGGTGCGAGCTACGGAGACATCAGTGCCGAGCGGGCCTACATCCGGCTCGAATCGATGTCGTGTGTGCGTCATGACGGCAAGGCCATCGATGTTCCCGTCAAAGGTTACGTCGTGGGCGAAGACGGCAAGGCCGGCATGCGTGGGCGGCTCGTCAGTAAGCAGGGTCAAGTTCTGGCTAATGCCTTGCTGGCCGGGATTGGCGCCGGTATCGGGCAAGCCTTCCAACAGAGCGCCACTACCGTGTCGACCAACCCGCTAGGGTCGATCGGCACGGTGGATCCAGGCAAGCAATTCCAGGCGGGGGTCGGGACCGGTGTTGGCAAGGCGCTCGACCGTCTCTCCCAGTACTACATCACGCTCGCCGAAAAAATGTTCCCGATCATCGAGGTCGATGCCGGCCGCACGGTCGACGTGGTGTTCACCAAAGGCTTTTCGCTCGATACGGACAGCGCGGGAGGCGAGCCTGATACCTACACCGATATTTGGCGTCGGGGCCGCGAAGTTCAGAAGAAATCCATAGAACCCTACAAGGAGTGACCCATGCAAATAAATCGACCACCTCTTCAATGGCTGTCCGTATTGATGGCATTGATGCTGTCGATGATGGCGCAGGCCGATGACGGACTTGATAGCCTGGAAAAACGTCTCAAGGACATGTATCCGGCAACTCGGATCGAGCGCGTCCAGACCTCGGAGATTCCGGCCCTCTTTGAGGTGACGATGGGCAAAAACACGGCCTATACGGACGTGACCGGGCGCTATTTCATCTTTGGCCATCTCTTCGACATGAA
>CAZHFS010000385.1:0-3128 GCA_964531885.1 uncultured Propionivibrio sp. | reverse complement strand
TGCAGGTTTGCATCCATCCCCAGCCAGCCCATTTGTCATCCGCCACGACATCTCGCCAAGCGAATCGGCTTTCCAAGTTTTTGTTGTTCATGCTGTGCCTCGTGGCATTACCGGTGTCCGCGCCTTCTTTGCGAGTTCATCGCGCATCTGCTGGAGCCTTTCTCTGACTTGAGTCCTGTCGACCGATGGCCGATCCGTCTCGATTGTTTGAGCGGGCTCAGCTGCGGCTTCCACGGCGCGTTGCCGCCTAATGATTTGGTGAAGGTCCCGTCGCAGCTCTGACCCAGCCGACAAGCTGAAATTGCCCTCGCGCGCCCGGCGCAGCAAGGATGCAAGGAATTGGGGGACAGTCTTTCGGATGCTGTTTTGGCGCTTGCATTCAAGGACTTCTGCCAAGACATCCAGTGCTACGGAGGTGGAGAGACCCGTGCATTGATCCCTCGTTCTTTGGGGTTCGAGTGATAGCTTTTGGCACAACCACAACCAGCACTCTTCGTCCCCCTCGTCAACGATCAAGGCCGGCGACTCGTCCGGGTCAGGTGGCGTGCCCTCTGGCCCGGTAGTGGTTGTTTTTGATGAATCCAATGTTTCTTTAAACCCAGTGTTTGTAGCCCCTTGATCGCCCTGAACTGGCTGATCCAGAACTGGCTCTTCCACACGTGGGTTTTCAAGGTGTGGAGCCCAGTCCACAATCGGCTCATCGCTGACAATCCATCTGGATTGAACGAATTGCCCCGATGCCGAACGGTCGCGGACGATTCGCATGTAGTTCAGGCTCTCAAGCTGCTTGATGGCTGTTCGCATGGCCGTCTCCCCCTCCTTGCGTACAGCGCACAGACCTTCGAGGCTGATGCGATAGCCTGGCGGGAGGGAGAGCAAGTGCACGATCACCCCCAGCGCTTTCAGACTGAGATGCTCGTTGCGGATCAGCGAGTTGGGAATCTGGGTGAAATTCCCCGCATGGCGACGCCGAACGATCAGCAACTGAGAGGCGTTCATGGGCGTCTCCACTGATCTTCATGATCAGCGCTCCACCCGTGCGGTAGCAGCTTGCAGGGCGATCCAAGCCTCGACCTCCTCGGCCAAAAAACCAATGGCCGCGTTGCGGGAGCCAGAGTTACCCAATCGAATCGGGCGTGGAAAAGTTGGGTCTGTTCTCGTCCTGCGCCAGATGGTGACGCGGTTCATGCCCAGTTGGGTTTCGAGATCGGAGTATCGAAGGATGCGTGCAGTCATGGGTTCGCTCTCGTTGTTACATGCAATGAGCGAATTCTTGATCCATGCAGGCGGGAATGTCGACAGAGGCAATTTGCCGGCAATTGGCAGCAAATGGATACCAATAACAAGAATTTGCATGCCTTGTCAGAAAATCGAGATGCGATATTTCTAACAGCGACGCAGCCTTGAATGATGGAGTTCAGCAGACCCAACGAATGACTGCACTTCTTCTGAGCAACGAACCGAAGTGGCTGGGCGATAGAAGAAAAGAGCGAAGCTCGGATTGCCCATCAACCCCATCGGGAATGAGATGCCAAACCCGCGAAACTGACTCAAACATTAGAAAAATGCATCGTCATTTTTAGAGCTGTAAAAGTTCTTTATTTGACAATGGGTTGCGCCACCCGCGCGAATGGCGGGGCGCAAAGTCGGATCTGATGGAAAAAATTATTCGCGTGTTGCAAATGCGCTACATTTAGTCTCGCCGTGCTGCGACTTTCCCGTTTTCAATCCATGCCGCAATGGTTGTCGGATCAACTCCAAGACGAATTGCAGAGCGAAGTGCCTGTTCCAATTTTTGCCATCCACCTCTTCCGCTGCTGTTTATTGCAACCGTCATTGCATCGGTATTGCTCAGTCGAAACAGCAAGCCATCCAGTAACTCGTCATCCCCAATTTCACATGCTGCTTGCTCCGCCAAGGTCAACAAGGCCTCACGCGTTGCTGGCAGTTGATCTATGGGAAGAGAGGAAAGCGGTTCTGGCAGCGTGATCACCCGACGCGGTTGGATTAGATCGACCAAGTCACTTGCTTCAGCAATGCCTGGTGTCAACTCGACACGAACGAGCGTTTCGCCGATCTGCAAAAACCGCGTCTTGGTGAGGCCCGGCTGGCAATCCTGGTAGAGGACGGCTGCTTCGGCTCTGACGAGAGCCTTCAGCACCTGCTTTAGATCATCCAACGCGCCAAAGTCACGCCACCTGTGAAGCATGTCTGCACGTAGCTGTTGCCCTTCGATGCCCAGGTGGTAGAGCAACGCAGCCACTCTCGGAGCCGATATGACTTGCTCCTTACCCCGTAGCCAAACGGAGAGATTTGCTGAACGAATACCAGTGGCCGCACCTACCGAGTTCAGCGTATCGCCGCGCAGGTGCATGAGTGCGGCTGCTATAGCACGCAGTTGTTCGGCCTGAAGGGTCGGCATACGGCACCTACATTGTTCTAACAGTAAATCACTATAACAAGGCGACCCCTGCCCAGCCAAGGCTTGGCATGCTCCGTTTGTTACGTTATAGTAATTTATAGTTAGCTGGAGTGTGCCATGTCCGACCTGCAACGAAAGTACCGGCCCATGCGACGCCGAGAGTACCAAGAGGCCATCGAAGAGCTGAAGCGACTACACCCATGGCTGGCGAAGCAGGTGTTTCAGCCCGCCCCAGGCCATCTCGCCGTGGTCACCGAGTTGATCGATCAATGCGAGCGGTTGATGCATCGCAGTGACTACCAACGCCGTCCGCTGTTCTGTGTCACTGCCACCAGGGAGAAGCTGGCTGTCCGAGTCGAGGTCTCCGATGCCAGCATCCAGCGGGAGCGCGCCTTGCTCGACGTGGTGGAACAGGCTCGGCACGCCGCCCAGCAGTGCTGCCCTGTGTGCGGCGCTCCGGTTTTCGGTGGCGATGCCAATGCCCCCCAAGGTGCTCGGTGCGCTGAGCACGAACAAGTGGTCGGACTGTTCGCAGAGGACATCCAGCGCTTCAAGAGGGCCGCGAAGGCCTTGGAGTTGGCTGATGCTGGGCGTGCGAGTAGCACTACTGATAGCGATGCCCCCACTCGCACCGAAGCCGCCAAGAGAGAACTGCCCGACAGCCCGGTCCCCGCACGCGATAGCAGCGGCACTACGATTGACGACA
>CAZHFS010000384.1:0-3129 GCA_964531885.1 uncultured Propionivibrio sp. | reverse complement strand
CGACCACCCAGACCGGTTCCCAGGCTTTGCCGTTGACATGCCCCTTTTCATGGCCGATCTTGACGCGTAGGGCGCCGAGAGCATCGTTGACTACCTTGGCCTTGTCGGCGCAGAAGAAGATGATGTCGCCGGTCGCTGCCCCGGTGCGGGCCATGATGGCCTTGAGCGAGGTTTCGTCGAGGTTCTTGACGATCGGCGATTGCAAACCGGTTTCGTTGATCTGGGTGGCGTCATTGACCTTGATATAAGCCAACCCTTTGGCGCCATAAATGCCGACGAACTGACTGTAGCCGTCAATTTCGCCGCGCGTCATCGCGGCGCCGCCAGGAACACGTAGGGCGGCAACCCGGCCGTTGTCACTATTGGCGACGGTGGCAAAAACTTTGAACGGTACGTCGCGCACGACGTCGGTAATCTCCGTGAGCTCCAGCGTGACGCGCAGGTCAGGCTTGTCGGAGCCGTAGCGGCGCATGGCTTCCGCGTAGCTCAGGCGCGGGAATGGGTTGGGCAGGTCGGTGTCGATCGCTTCCTTGAATACCGTACGGATCAGGTCTTCCATGATGCCGGTGATTTCGGTTTCGTTGAGGAAGGAGGTTTCAATATCGACCTGGGTGAATTCGGGCTGGCGATCCGCACGCAGGTCTTCGTCTCGGAAGCACTTGGTGATCTGGTAGTAGCGATCGTAACCGGCGATCATCAGGAGCTGTTTGAAAAGCTGCGGCGATTGCGGCAGTGCGAAAAACTGGCCTGAGTGCACGCGGGATGGAACGAGGTAGTCGCGGGCGCCTTCGGGCGTGCTCTTGGTGAGCATCGGTGTTTCGATGTCGATGAAGCCGGCGTCGTCAAGATAACGGCGGAAGGCGCGTGCCGTTTTGTAGCGCAGCATCATGTTTTTCTGCATCTGGGGGCGACGCAGGTCAAGCACGCGGTGTTGCAGACGGACCGTTTCCGAGAGGTTTTCGTCGTCGAGTTGGAAGGGAGGCGTCACTGACGGATTGAGAACCTCGATGGTGTGGCAGAGGACTTCGACCTCGCCGCTGGCGAGATTGGGATTGACTGTTCCAGCCGGACGCGGGCGAACCTTGCCGGTGATCTTGAGGCAGTATTCGTTGCGGATCGATTCGGCAGTCGCAAACATTTCCGGGCGGTCCGGATCGCAGACGATCTGCGCCAGGCCTTCGCGGTCACGTAGATCCACGAAAATCACGCCGCCATGGTCGCGCCGACGATGCGCCCAGCCACAGAGGGTGACTTCCTGTCCGACGAGTTGAATGTTCAGTTGTCCGCAGTAATGAGTACGCATGCTTGATCCGTGTTTCGTAAGAACAATGATTAGGAACTGGTGATTTGTGGCGATTTCATCCCGCTTGGGCGGTGGGGTGGTGTGACAACCCCCATGGAGATGATGTACTTGAGCGCTTCGTCGACGTTCATGTCGAGCTCAATGACATCCTGGCGCGGCAGCATCAGGAAAAAGCCGGAAGTCGGGTTCGGCGTCGTCGGGACGTAAACGCTGACGAAGTCTCCCCGCAAGTGGTTGGCAACGTCGCCGCCTGGCTGCCCAGTCAGAAAGGCAATCGTCCATGTCCCCTGGCGAGGATACTCGATCAGCAGCGCTTTGCGAAACGCATTTCCCGAAGAGGAGAATAATCTGTCGGAGACCTGTTTGACACTGTTGTAAATCGAGTTGACGACCGGGATGCGGGCCAGCAAGCCCTCCCACCAACTGACCAGGCGCTGGCCGATGAAGTTGGCCGCCAGTAGGCCGGTTACAAAAACAATGCCCAGAGTCAGGACCAGCCCGGCGCCAGGGATGTCGACACCGATGATCGTATGCGGGTGAATCGACTCTGGCAGCAGGCGCAGCGAATTGTCGGCCAGTCCGGCGATGACTGATAGTACCCAGACGGTGATCGCCAGGGGTACCCAGATCAGGAGGCCGGTAATGAAATACCGCTTGATCAGCTGGCTGCGCACGCGTTTGCTCCAGGGCAGGCCTGGCAGGCAGGGGATTCGGTCTTGGCAGGCGGTTGCCCGTTCTTGAAATCGGTGGCGTACCAGCCACTGCCTTTGAGTTGGAAGCCAGCCGCCGTCACTTGTTTCTCGTAACTGTCCTGGCCGCACGATGGGCAGGTGGCGAGTACGGGGTCGCTGAGCTTTTGCAAATGATCTTTTTCAAAGCCGCATTCGGTGCAGCGGTAAGCATAGATCGGCATGGATAATCCTGAAATCGGCAGCAAACTTTTGATTATACCCGAAGGGTGGCAATAATCTCCAAGCACCCTGGGGCGAAAGAAAACAGGATTGAGAGCCTGGCGTCTAGAGAAGGTTCAGATAAGCGCGCGTCAGTTCCTGGCCCCAAAGCAGGGCGATCAGCCCCGCTGCGGCGAGGTAGGGGCCAAACGGGATGGGGATGTCGCGACCGCGGCGAGCCAGGACGATCAGGACAATGCCGACGACTGCACCGACGACCGAGGAGAGCAGAATGACCAAGGGGAGTTGTTGCCAGCCAAGCCAGGCACCCAATGCGCCGAGTAGCTTGAAATCGCCGTAGCCCATGCCTTCCTTGCCGGTGATCAGTTTGAAAGCCCAATACACCGACCAGAGCGCAAGGTAGCCAGCCATCGCACCAATGACCGCAGAAGGCAGGTCAGTGAACACTCCCCCCAGGTTGAATGCGAGACCGCACCAGAGGAGGGGGAGCGTAATGATGTCGGGAAGGTATTTGGTGTCAAAGTCGATGAAGGTTAATGCGATTAAAGCCCAGGTGAGGAGGAGTGCTCCGACGGTGGCCCAGGTTGGGCCAAAGGCTGCAGCAACAAGGACCGCGAGTGCGCCACTGATGGCCTCAACCACTGGGTAGCGAACGGAGATCGGGGTTTTACACGCAGCGCATTTGCCGCGCAGGGCAAGGTAGCTAATCAGAGGAATGTTCTCAAGGATGCCGATGCGATGTCCGCACTGAGGGCAGCACGAGCGAGGACGTACCAGCGAGAAGGGCTTGTTTTCCGGGAATGACTCCCCTCGCAATTCGGCGCACTGGCATTGCCAGTCGTATTCCATCATCTTTGGCAGCCGGAAGATGACGACATTCAGAAAACTGCCGACAAGGAGGCCCAAGATGCCGGC
>CAZHFS010000383.1:0-3131 GCA_964531885.1 uncultured Propionivibrio sp. | reverse complement strand
CACACAACCAACACCTCAAAAGAAAAAAGCCCATGCAATCACATACATGGGCTTTGCGGTACTACCACCCCGGCACGCCTGGCCAAGGTTATCGGCTTTACGCCGTCTGGGCACTACGCAACAGTATTTATAATTTCGCTGATGCTATTCCCCATATAGTCTCCCGCCTACGCGGCTGGTACTACACCCGCCCGCCGGATTCGCCGCGAATCACGACGACAAACCCACTGTAGTACCCACCCCGGGAAAAAGCCAGCTCCAATTGCATCGCGCACAAACACGTTGCACACGCTGCCGCCAGCCCCAACCCGAGACACCAGACCAAGCAAAGGCTTACTTCCCGGCACTTCCTTTGCGAATCAGCCCCAGCGGTGCGCCAAGCGGAACAAGGACCCGACCGAAAAAGCCATTCAGGAAGATTGCGCCTGCCGCATAAAACCCAAGAAGGGAAATGAGCAACTCGACCACGGCAGCCATCCCGGAGAAGAAAGCAGGATTAACCCCCAGGATGGACAAGGCCAGCGAAGGGAATAGCAAGTTGATCAACACCAGAATCGCAGCAAAGACTTTATTGGTTTCGAACGAGGCGATCATGATGAAGAAGGAAAAAATCCCATAACCGATGCAGGCAAAGGCGAATTGTCGCGGGTCCGCCGCCCTATCGACCGGCCCAAACCAACCTTGCGCAATCGCCCAGTGCAGAGCCACCCCCATCCAGAACAACCCATAGACCCCAAGAACAATCGCTCCAAAGTAATTGTTCTTTTTAAAGTCGACCGTTGAAGCCCAAATCTGAGCTCCCGCCCCAAGGAAAAGCGCCCATGGCAGGACGAACGTCGTGCCACTGGTCCATCCCAATTTTTGGGAAGCGGCGACCAGGGTCACGATAGCCAGACCGAAAACGCCCAGCGCCGTCGGATCGGACATCAGGATTTTGGTTTCGCTGGCAGGCTGTACAACCGAAGGAGATGCTGACATGACAAGGTTCCATTTAAAAAAGGGACCGCCAGAGCACTGACTGGGATCCCGGATGTGCACGCTGACGCCCAAAGCGAACGCCGTTTTTGATTTGGATAACGCGCACGGACTAAAGCGCCAGAACCTCCCTACTCGCCCCAGGCACCCCCTCCCCCAAACATCGGGAAGCCACTGTTCCGTATCGCGGTCAGTGATTTTAGCACGCGAAGCACACCACTTCGTCCGCCCCCCCAACCACGGCATAAACGTGCACAAACATCTTAAAAAGCGTGAAAAAATGCCATCCAACTCCCTACAAAACAAACAAATAATGCCGATAAATCATAAGCATCACACAACAACAGGGACACAAGCCATGCGCATTCCGCTCGAAGCACTCATGCAGTACGCCATCAAGCGCCCTCCTGACGAGAACCGCCGGACCGAGCCAACGGAAGCCGCGCCCGACCTCAACGACACTCTCGAAGACAACACGGGACAGTGGTTGCCACCCAAAGACCCTGCGCAACTTACTCAGCCGACCACTGCATTTACCCTCCCGAAGGCTCCCAGCGAGTGGCGTGGGAACCTTGACCTCCCCGAACTTCCGTTTGAAGACCGGCGAAAGAATGGCGATCGCCGGCAACGCAACATCCCGGTGCTGCTGGACACCCGAATGAATTCCAACCGCCGCGATTCAGACCGGCGGGGGGGCATACGTCTCGCTGTCTAGGCTATCAAGACCACCAAGCCCCGACTAACGCATGCGCACCTCCCCGCAAGGCCCCCGTTTGGGGGCCTTGTTGCATCAAGCTCTCTCTTGGTTCTGAAACAACTGCCCCCCCCTGCACGAAGCAAGCCTTCCTGGGAGCCAAACGGCGAATCTGTCTTCCTGCACCGCCCCGTGCCTGACGGTACACCATCTCACGCCAGAGTTTCCCCAACGATTAAGCTTCGACAATTTGCATTGCCCCCCCAAGCTCGGACCGACTACGGCTAACAGTGACAAGGCGGAAAAAAACCCCGTCTCAAACGAGAACGGGGTTTATCAGCCCACCGATGCCAAACGGCACCCGGTCAGCACCTACCAAGCTGCGGATCAGATCACGACGGTTGGCGCCTCATCCGCTGCCCGCGGCTCAATGCGCCCGATTTCGGCAACAACCTCTCCCGCCGCACGCAACAGTTCCAGTGCTTGCGCAGCATTCTCTTGCGCCACAACGACAACCATCCCGATCCCGCAATTGAAGACGCGATGCATTTCGCTTTCCGCAACACCGCCCTCGCGCTGCAGCCAATTGAAAAGCTCGGGGCGAACCCAACTCGCTTTTTCGACCACCGCCTTGACCCCTTCCGGCAACACACGCGGAATATTCTCCGTCAGGCCACCGCCGGTAATGTGCGCCAAACCTTTGACAGGAAGAACTGCCATCAGCGCCAGAAGGGGCTTCACATAAATCCGCGTCGGCTCCATGAGGGCATCCGCCAGCGTACGCTCACCATCAAATTTCGCATCCAAGTCTGGCTTGGCGCGATCAATGATCTTGCGGATCAGCGAATAACCGTTCGAATGCGCGCCTGATGACGCCAACCCGAGCACCACGTCACCCGCGACGATTTCCCGCCCGGTAATGATCTTGGATTTCTCGACCGCTCCCACGGCAAAACCGGCGAGATCGTACTCGCCATCCGGATACATGCCCGGCATCTCGGCCGTTTCGCCGCCGATAAGCGCGCAACCGGCGTACTCACATCCCTGCGCAATGCCTTTGATCACGTCGGCGGCAACATTCACGTCCAGCTTGCCGCAACCAAAGTAGTCAAGGAAGAACAGCGGCTCCGCCCCCTGGACCAGAACGTCGTTGACGCTCATCGCCACAAGGTCGATACCCACCGTATCGTGCCGCTTGAGGTCAAAAGCAAGCTTGAGCTTGGTACCAACCCCGTCCGTTCCCGAAACCAGCACAGGCTCCTGATAGCGTTTGGGCACCTCAAACAAAGCGCCAAAACCTCCCAACCCACTCAACACGCCCTCGCGCATGGTTTTCTTGGCAAACGGTTTGATCCGTTCAACCAGTTCATCCCCGGCGTCGATATCCACGCCGGCATCACGATAGGAAAGCGATTGCTGTGTCATCTTGTGTGTCGTCCCAAACGAGGCTTGCAAAAGCGGC
>CAZHFS010000382.1:0-3142 GCA_964531885.1 uncultured Propionivibrio sp. | reverse complement strand
GCGGTGATCGCCGCCATCTGCTGCATGATGCCGCGCATCGGCCTCCTGACCTGGAAGGAATCGGGGATCAAGTGGGATTTGATGATCTTCGCGGCCGGGGCCTATGCCGCGGGCAATGCGCTGGAGTCGACCAAGGGCGCGCAGTGGGTCATCAACAAGATGGTTTATGGTCTTGGCATCGAGACGATGGACAAGATGCTGGTCTATGTGGTGGTGATCTTCATGAGCATGTTCAGCCACATGATCTTTACCTCGAAAACCGTGCGGACCACGATCATGATCCCCGCCATCATCGCCCTGGCCAAGACCCTCGGCATGGATCCGGTGAGCCTGGCCCTGGCGGCGTCATTCACCCTGACCTATACCATCACCCTGCCGCCGCATTCCAAGGTCAACACCATCTACTTTGCGACCGGCTATTTCACGGTGCTCGATCAGCTTAAGTACGGCATCGTGACCTGCCTGATCGGTGCGACCGTCATCTCGATTTCGGTGTTCACCTGGTTCCGGGTGTTGGGCTACGGCATCTGAAGGTGATGGACCGATTGGCGGAAATCTGAAAGGCATTATTAATGAGACTGATTTTGTTGCGGCACGGCGAGACCGTGTGGAATATCGATAAGCGTTTGCAAGGGCATGACAATTCGCCGCTCTCGGCGCGCGGGATCGAGCAGGCCCGGGCGATTGCAAGCAGCATTCGGGCGCTGGCACCGGCCCGTGTTGTGGCTTCCGATCTGGGGCGGACACGGGAGACCGCCGAGGTGATTGGCTACGGCGATGCGCCGTGTGATGCGCGCCTGCGCGAACTGAATATGGGCGAATGGACCGGCGAGAAAAAGGGCGACCTGATTGCCCGGCAGCCAGCGCTGTACCGCGATTGGCGGGCTGGCCGATACACCCCGGCCGGCGGCGAGAGCTGGGACGAGTTTGTGCAGCGCATTCAGACCGGACTGACGGATTGGGTGTATCAGGGGGCAGGGGATCTGCTGGCCATCGTGCACAGCGGTGTGATCCGGGCGGCGTGTTTTGGCTTTCTCGGACTCAAGCCGGCGCAGCTCCTGCCGGTGACGCCAGGCACGTTGACCATTTTCGAATTTGACGATGAGGAGCGGTCTGCGCCGCCCCGCCTTGAAGCCTATAACCTCGGGGCATTTGCGCCGGATGCGGCGGTTGCCGACTGACCACAAATCCTCTGCGTTTGAGCCGCCTGCCCCGGGCGGCTTTTTTCTGCCTGAAGGTGAGGCAGCCGCAAGCTTTGGCGCGCTCCGGCGCTGCAGCGCAGCGAAAGCGTGGGGCGATGTGTGGAGCATGCCTTGTCAGGATGGTAGGATCGGCGCTTCTCGTGGATGACGGATAAGCATGAATTACCTCGAAGGCGCTTTGCAGGGGTTTCTCTGGAGTTCCTACTGCGCGGCACTGGCCATTGTGCTACGTGCCGCAGTCTATGCGCACCTGCCGACGGCCAATGCCCGCACGATGCTGGCCAGCATCATCAAGATGCTGCTTCTCGGCGGCGGGCTCTGGCTGGCTGTCGCGTGCGTGGCCACCAGCCTGTGTGCGGTGGCTGCGCTCGGCTACGGGGTGATCGAGGCCCTGATTGGTTTTGCGGCGATGGTGACCGCGCTGGGGCTGGCGTATAAGCTCCTGTACGACTATGTCCGGGTCAAGGAGTAGGGAGCCCGATTCAGAGAAAATTACATCTGAAACTGTTTTTTTATACATGCTGTACAGACATACAGTATTCGGCTATTCTTGCAGTGTCGGCTGGCGCGTGGGCGCCGCCAAGCGAGTGAGGAGAGCAGGATGCAACAGCTTCAGCAGTGGTTTGATCGCCTAGCCGGGGTGTCGGCACAGCTTGTCGCGCGGCAGCAGGCAGTCGAAGCGGTGTTCCGTCAGCCTGGATTTGATCCTGCGCCCTTCGAGCGGCCGGCATTCTGGCGTCGCCAGGCGCGCATCGGGCAGGGCCGGGCTCGCGCCTGACCCAGGCGTGCCGCCCGGCATGCCTTTTTTAGGCGGTGTGACTTGGTTTTGCCCGTACTAGGTTTGGTTTCCGCGCAGCGATGAGTCGCCGCATTGCCCATCTCGATATGGATGCGTTCTTCGCATCGGTCGAACTGTTGCGCTACCCTGAACTGGCCGGTGCGGCCGTGGTGGTTGGGGGACGGCGCGTGCATGCGCCGGTCGAGCACCCGGATGGCGGGCGCACTTTTGCCCGCTTGCGTGACTACGTTGGACGCGGCGTGGTCACCACCTCAACCTATCCGGCACGCGAACTCGGGGTCTTTTCCGGCATGGGGCTGATGCAGTCAGCACGCCTGGCCCCCGGGGCCATCTTGTTGCCTGCCGATTTCGATTCCTACCGTGATTATTCGCAGCGCTTCAAGGCCGCCGTGGCGGCCATCGCGCCGTGCATCGAAGATCGTGGCATCGACGAGATCTATATCGACCTGAGTGACCACGCCGACGATTCGCGTACCCTAGCCCTCCGGCTACGCGACGCCGTGTTTGCCGCGACAGGACTCAACTGTTCGATCGGCATTGCCCCAAACAAATTGCTTGCCAAGTTGTGCTCGGATCTCGAAAAACCGCGCGGCATTACGGTGCTCACTGCCGACGAAGTGGCGTTGCGCATTTGGCCACTACCGGCCAAACGGATCAACGGCATTGGCCCGAAGTCGGCTGCACGTCTCGCACAACTTGGCATACGGACCATCGGCGAGTTGGCCGCCGTGCCACAGGAAACACTGGTGCGTTACTTCGGCGCCGCCAATGGTGTCTGGATGCAGCGTGCGGCCCATGGACTTGATGATCGGCCGTTGGTGACGGCGAGCGAGCCCAAGTCATTGAGCCGGGAACGCACCTTCGAACGCGATCTGCACGCTCGACACGATCGGGACGAACTGGGCGGGATTTTTACCGACCTGTGCGTTCGCCTGGCTGATGATCTCAAGCGCCGGGGATATGCCTGCCACACAGTGGGCATCAAGCTGCGCTATGCCGACTTTCGCTCGGTGACCCGCGATCTGACCCTGGGCGGGGCAGTTGCTGATGCGGCCAGCCTGCGCCATGCGGCTGGCCTGTGCCTCAAGCGCGTGCCACTTGGAGAGCGCTTGCGCCTGCTTGGTGTGCGCGCAGGGAACCT
>CAZHFS010000381.1:0-3144 GCA_964531885.1 uncultured Propionivibrio sp. | reverse complement strand
AGGAAGAACTGGACGAGCCGGACGCATTCAAGGCGCTTCATTGGGAATCCTCCGCTTCATTCGTCTCCAGCCCATCAGGGTCTTCATCCGGTGCAATTTCCGTGGCGTCAGAACCCGCCACCTCTTTCCATTGGGCAAGGCGTTGCAGGGCCGTTTCCCCCAACACCTCGACAATCGCGGGGCGGATGGCCAGGGTTAATTGGGAACCGTCACTCACTGTCCCTTCCGGCAGTTCGGTTTCATCGACTTTCCGCACCAAGCCCCAGCGCCGTGCGGTCTGGAAGAGGGTGTCAAACTCACCCTTGCCGGGGAGTTCCCGCCCGGTCATCAGGCGGTACTTTTCCTCAAGCTCGATGAGGTCGCACCACACTTCGCTGTCCGGAGTGAGTTCCCCGAGCCGTGCCGAATCGTCGTACACCCCGCGCAGGACAAGCGCAAACAGGGTTTGCTGTACCGAAGCGGCGCCCGATTTGGCGTGGCTGGGCAGGGCGCAGACATAACGCGCCGTCCGATTGACGAGCAGGTGAATACCGAACGGGACCAAGGCACGCTTAAAGTCTTTTTCGTACTGGTCAATCAGGGTGTAGGCAACGCGGCTGTGCCGATCGGTGTGGTAGAGCACTTGTTCGGCCATCAAGCGGTATGCCGCCGCTTCAAATTCGTCCGTGGTGTAAATGCCGTTGCTGCGTGCGGCGACGGACTCCCAGAATGGATTCATGTGTGTCCTTTTCCTTTACTCGGTACGTTCGGGTTTTGTCCGGGTGCGGCGTTCGATGATGAGGTTCCGGCCAGAGAGCACCGGGTGCTCGGTCTCGACGGGATCGGAGGAGCGAACGGTGAAGCCTTGAGACAGGGGTTTGCTTGACTGCATCAGGAGGCGGCTACCGGAGTCGGCCGCCATCGCCAAGGCCTGCAGTGTCTGATAGGCGCGGATGGACGGAACATCTTCCAAGGCAAGTGCCTGTGTCTCGATCTGACGTTGGTCTTTCAGATGCCCCATGACGAATGCGGACATCTTCAAGGGGGTGATGGCGCGAGCGTCCCGGGCACGGATCATCAAGCGCGACCGGGCGCGTTGTTCGTCGGAGATCACGGCTTTGCGCAAGGCCGAAGGGGGCGGGCGCACCGTGGTTCGCCTTGGCTCGGCCAGCCTTTCGCCGGTCATCATGACGTTGGGCGGGAAAACCCCGGCTTCAACCAGCGATGTCTGGCCCACCAGATTTTCGATGGACTGGCGCAAGAGGTGATCGGTCGGGCGGATCGAGCGCAATCGGTAGTCGAGGAAGGCGAGCGCCCGTTTGTTTGCGCGACGAATCTCATCGTCTAACCGTTCAAGGTATTCATCGATCTTCTGCAGTTCGTTCAGGCGCTGCAGATCGCGTTCAAAGAGGCGTTGCGCCTTTTGGCGGTTCCCGGCTGCAGGGCGTTGTTCGTACCAGGTAATCAGACGAGAGCGGTCGGCTTCGTTGGTGGAAAGGTAGTCGACGGCGTTCAGAATGTCGGCGCGGCGCGAGAGGGGATGCTCACTCGTACGCAACTCCCGGTAGTCGCCAATGAACACCTGTTCGACGTAGTCGGTGAAGAAGCGGCGAACGTACTGCGCGGTCGAGGTCTCAACGCTCATCGATTCCATGAGGTCGCGCACGTTGGTGCCAGTGTTGCGGATGTGCTCCAAGAGGTTACGGGCCTGTTCCGCCGCTTCGGCCAGCACATCACCAGAGCCGTTGCCCTCGAGCACCATGCGCAGGTTGGCATCGATCGAGCGGATCTTGCCAGAGAGAAAGACCGGGCCGGTCTCGGCGAACTGGACGAGCATCGACAGGAACTGACTCACCGCGGGGCGCATGCTGACCGTCCGTTCCATCCCGTAACGCTCGGTCTTGAACCACCCACACTCAAGGAGTTGGTTAAAGAGGCCAATGGCGCGGATGTTGAGCGGGGTCTCGGGCGGGTCATCCCCTTCATCGATCCAGCAAAAATCGTAGGTGATGTGTTCCTCGATGTCCTTATGGATGTCCCGGACAAGGTAGCCGTGGCTCGGGGGCAGGGGAGCATCCGGACCAAAGCGGCGTTTGTGGAGCATGCCTAAGAGACTCCAATAGACATGCCGGTTGAGACTCCCCAAGGGGCTGAACAATTTATCGGGGAGCCGTCCAAACAAGGTTTGGCATGCCGAATCACGGTCTAGGCCGGAAAGAGCCATGGCCCCACCTCGTCGATGTTGGAAACAGCCAGTTGATAATCGGGCGGGGTTTGTTTGTCCGGATCCGTCGCGGCACGGATGTCGTGAATGAAATAGCCGATGAGCGCAGCCCGGCAGGTATCAATTCGGCTGCTGGTGCCGTTGAAATACTCGAAGCGGATGAGGTCTTGCTGTTCAAGCGAGAGGTGCGGGTGAGCGATCAGCTTGACCGGTACCAAGGTGTTCCAGGCTTCGTCCTGCTCCGCACTGAACTGCGATTTTTGATCCAGCACGTCGACCTTGACGATGCGACCCAAGGCGTAATCGCGATACCCCTGACTTTCGTGGGAGTAGGCGCGGACATGCCAGCGCCGTCCCGCACGTACCAGGCTATGCGGGTCGAGGGTCCGCCGATGCGGGACAGGGTTGCCCATGGAGCGATAGGTGATGACCACCGTGCGCAGGGTGCGGATACCCTCACTTAACGCGGAAAACACGGCTGGATTGGGCGCAGAGAGGTCCGGAAAGGCTGACCAGAGTGCGCTGGACGTCACGATTTTGTTTGGCGATTGTGAGAGACCCACAAGGCCCAGATATTTGGCCAGCGATTCATTCAGTTCGGCGGTCGGTGGCGCTTTGCCGTTCCGCTGGGAAAACACGCGCTTTGTCGCGCTCAGACTTCGGGTTCTGGCGTCCCACTTCACAAGATCCGGATAGGTGTCCTTAAACTCTTTGAGCCATTCACTGGCGCGGACGATGCTGATGCCCATCAACTCGCGCAGACGGGCATTGTTTAGCCTCCCTTCCCAGCGCAGAAGCGTGTGCAAGGTATCCAGACGAGGCGTTGGTTTGTCTGATGTTTTCATGGTGGCGAAGCCCGAAAGTATCCTTCGCCATATTACGACAATCCGTAACTTATGGAAATCCGTAACGTAAAAAAGACAATGACCACCCAGAAGGTG
>CAZHFS010000380.1:0-3145 GCA_964531885.1 uncultured Propionivibrio sp. | reverse complement strand
CACGAAGAACACGAAGAAAAGAGAGAACCAAAGCGAAATTCACGTCAATGCGGATGGCTTGCTCCGGTCGCCTTTTGAGCGCGCCGGAGGGGAAAGCCTGATTGCCGTGGTTTGCTTTTCTTCGTGCCCTCCGTGTTCTTGGTGGTTGGCTTGTCTTTCTATTGTTTGCCGACCAGCCGGTAGCAGGGGTTGTAGGCCTTGCCGGGCAGTTTCATGCGCTGCTGGGCGACAAAGGCGGCGAGCAGCGCATCCATGCGTTCCATCACCGCGCGGTCGCCGTGCAGTTCGAAGGGACCGTGCTGTTCGATCTCGCGGATGCCGTCGGCCTTGACGTTGCCGGCCACGACCCCCGAGAAAGCGCGACGCAGATTGGCCGCCAGTTCGTGGGCGGGCAGGTCGCGGGTCAGCGCCAGATCGCTCATGCTGGCGTGGGTGGGCTGGAAGGGCTGCTGGAAGGCGTGGTCGACGGTCAGCATCCAGTTGAAGTTGAAGGCGTCGTGGGTCGATTTGCGGTATTCGCGCACCAGCATCAGCCCCTGCTTCATCTCGCGGGCCACCGCATCGGGGTCGTCGATGATGATCTTGTAGCGCTGTTGCGCGGCGCGGCCGAGGGTGTCGCCGATGAAGGCATCGATGGTGCGGAAATAGGCCTCGGCGCTCTTCGGCCCGGTGAATACCAGCGGGAAAGGTAGCTCGGCGTTGTCCGGGTGGAGCAGGATGCCGAGGATGTACAGGATTTCCTCGGCCGTGCCGACCCCGCCGGGAAAGACGATCACGCCGTGCCCGGTGCGCACGAAGGCTTCGAGGCGCTTTTCGATGTCGGGGAAAATGACGAGTTCGGTGCAGATCGGGTTGGGCGATTCCGCGGCGATGATGCCCGGCTCGGTAAAGCCGAGGAAGCGGCCCGGCGTGCGTTGCTTGGCGTGGCCGACCGCCGCGCCTTTCATCGGCCCTTTCATCGCCCCCGGGCCGCAGCCGGTGCAGATGTCCAGGCCGCGCAGCCCGAGCTTGTAGCCGACGTATTTGGTGTACTCGTATTCCTCGCGGCTGATCGAGTGGCCGCCCCAGCAGACGATCAGGTTGGGGTTGATGGTCGGCTGCAGGATGCCGGCGTTGCGCAGGATGTGGAAGACCGTGTCGGTCAGCCCGTCCGAGCTGGCGAGGTCGAAGCGCGGGTTGCCCGTCACTTCGGCGCTCAGGTAGAGCACGTCGCGCAGCACGGCAAACAGGTGCTCCTGGATGCCGGTGATCATCTTGCCGTCGACGAAGGCGTTGCCCGGGGCGTTGCTGATGTCGAGCTTGACCCCGCGTTCGCGCGGGATGAGGCGGATGTCGAAGTCCTTGTACAGTTCGAGCAGTTCCTTGCCGTCGTCCATCTCGACGCCGCAGTTGAGTACGGCCAGCGAACAGTTGCGGAACATCTCGTGCAGGCCGCCATGGCCGCGATCGAGCAGCTTGGCGGCTTCGGCCTTGGAGAGCATGGCCATGCGCCCGGTCGGCGAAATCTGGGCGTTGATGCGTTCCTTGTGCATTGCGTTCATGTCACACCTTTCTTCTTTTTTGGGTATTCGCTTTGGGTTCGTTCCGACACGATACGATGTTCGCCGGCCGGATGCCAGCCTGCCCGTGTGACGTGAACTGGAATACACTGAAGGCATATATTGGCAGGAGGAGAAGACGATGCAGCTCAATCTGTTTCAGGTCGATGCCTTTGCGGAGCACGTGTTTGCCGGCAATCCGGCGGCGGTGTGCCCGCTCGACGCCTGGTTGCCCGAAGCGCTGATGCAGTCGATTGCCGCCGAGAACAACCTCTCTGAAACCGCGTTCTTCGTGCCGGAGGGCGAGGAGGGTGGCAACTACGGCTTGCGCTGGTTCACCCCGCAGAAGGAAATCGACCTGTGCGGGCATGCCACCCTGGCCAGCGCGCATGTGCTGTTCGAGCACCTCGGCTTTGCCGGCGAACGCCTCGATTTCTCGACGCGCAGCGGCGTCTTGAGCGTGAGCCGTGCCGGCAACGTTCTGGCGATGGATTTCCCGGCCAAGACCGTTGAGCCGTGCGCGGCGCCGGCCGCGCTCATCGAGGGGTTGGGGGCCGTGCCGCGCGAAGTGCATGGCGGGCGCGACTACCTTGCGGTGTTTGCCAAGGAGGAGGACGTGCGGGCGCTGGCGCCCGATCCACGCCGGCTGGCCGAACTCGACCGGCATGGGGTGATCGTGACCGCGCCGGGGCGCGAGGTCGATTTCGTCAGCCGTTTCTTTGTGCCCAAATTCGGTGTCGACGAAGATCCGGTGACCGGCTCGGCGCACTGCTCGCTGACGCCGTTCTGGGCGGCGCGCCTAGGCAAGAGCACACTCGAGGCGCAGCAGGTGTCACGCCGCGGCGGTCGCCTGCAATGCACGCTCTCTGGCGAGCGCGTCATCCTGCGCGGGCGGGCGGTTACCTACATGACCGCGACGATCAACGTGTGAGGCGGAGGGGACGATGTTCGAGTCGCTGCTGCCCGTGCTGCAAGGGCTGATCAACGCCACCAAGGCCATGGCCTCGTTCGACGCCTTCCGCAAGGCGCAGCGCGGCGAGGCGCGGGCGCTGATCGAGGAACTGAAGGAGAACTCGCGGCTGTGCTTTCGCGTCGTCGGCGACGGTGTCGATCACCGCTCGGTGGTGCCCAAGTTCTCCACCGCCGTCTTCGACCGCCTCAACGCCGCCGGCTTCAACTTCAATGTCCTGCAGCGGCGGCGCATCGCGCCTTATCCCGGCCTCGCCGCGAGCGATCTGGCGCGCTGGTCGAACAAGACGACGGCCGAGCTGGTGACCAACATCTACGACAAACTCAAAGACCTGCGCTCGCGCCACGAATTCATGCCCGACCACAAATTCAACCGGCGGCGCCTGATCAACATCCACAAACGCCTGCTGCTGCTCCTGCGGCATGCACGCGACGAGGGGTGAGGAGAGAGTGTCCTGCGGCACCGCTTTGCTCTGAGTATCCCGGAAACCTTTTTTGCTTCAACGTTGTAGGTAAGGGGCGCTGCGCGGTGCTTTATCGCGCAGCGTCCAGCGACCGAAGGGAGCGGCCTTGACCGTAATGTTAGAAAACTTGTTCGCAGAAATAGCCTGGATTTACTTCGCCAAAATCAGTACAGG
>CAZHFS010000379.1:0-3147 GCA_964531885.1 uncultured Propionivibrio sp. | reverse complement strand
GCGCCGCCGTGCCGGGGCTGATCCGGCCCACGGCGAAAGCCGAAAGTGGCGAAGACCAACGCCTCGGCGGCCTCATCGGCGCCTTCCTCGCGCGCGGCGTGCCAGCCATCCACCTCCTCGACATCAAGGCCCTCGCCGCCCGCCACGGCCTGCCCTATGACCCCGTTCCCCTGCCCGTCGCCGGCGAAGGCGAGATCTACCGCCAGGCCACGCCGCAGCGCGGCGTCATCGCGATGGTGCTGGCCGCGGTGGCCGGCTTGCTGGCCGGGTATGTGCGTCTTGGGCAGAAGCGCTAAGCCTGCCGACGACGCGCCACCCCGAAGCAAAGAAAAATCACGCGGCCAACTCTGGGCGGACGGACTCGTCCACCGGCAGTTTCACCCCTTCGGACAACAGGATGTCGATGAAGTCCTCGGCCAGACTGTTGATTTCACCCTGCCGCGTAACGGCCATGAGCGTGGTGTCTTGATGCAGGTCGTCGATGGCCCGAAAGACGATATCGTTGCGGTTATTCTGCGTTACGGACCGCCCGACCAGTGTCAGCCCCATCCCCGCGCCAACCAGCGCCAGCGCAGTATGGATCTCGATCGCCTCGTAAGCCGCCGTAAAGCGTACGTTTGCGGTTGCCAGCAGATTTTTCAGCTGCTGGCCGAAGACCCCGCGGCTGTCCTTGGGATAGAAAATCATCGACTGACTTTCAAGGTCTTGCGCGGACAGGCTGTTTTTTCTCGCCAGCGGATGGTCTTTGGGCAACGCCACGACCAGCGGATCATCGAGCACGTGGGTGAACGTCAGGTCAGTGGCCCTATCGAAAGCGCCAGCGAAACGTGACAGGCCGATATGAATCCGCCCTGCACGCAACTGCGCGGGCTGACACTCCGTAAGCATTTCAACCAGATCGAGCTGAACCTCGGGGTAAAGGGCACGAAATCGCTGCACGGTGCGCGGCAGAATGGAAAACAGCGTTGACCGAACGAAACCGATGCCGAGCCATCCGCGGCGCCCCCCGGCAAGCCCCCGTGCATCTTCATCCAGGCGACGGATTTGGCTCAACATTTCTTTGGCCCGTGGATACAGGAACTTCCCCAAGGGAGTGAGTTCCATCGGGCGTCTTGACCGATCGAACAATTCGCCGCCGACATGCTCCTCGAGTTGCGTCAATTGCATGCTGATCGCCGAGGACGCGACAAAAAGGTGTTCTGCCGCCAGGGCGGAGCTGCCCGCATCGACAATGGCGCAAAAATATCGGAGTTGTTTGAGGTTCATCGTCACACCAGCCGCGAACAAGGCACTGAAAGATAACGATATACCGGCCTATTACCCATATCGCTATTGTGGTTTCCCGCAACTACCCTTTCCCAATTCCAAGATCAGCGCCAGACAAGCAATCGGTGCATTCTGAATACAACGGGCCGCAAACCACAATGATCCGTGGCAGGCCCCGCCTGCCACGGACACGGAAACGCAACAACGCCTCCCCCGATCAAGCCACGGTGACACACCCCAAGCGGCTCAGGGTCGCGTCGACCCAGCTCCGATCATCCCGCCCTTCGAGAATCGCCTGCATCTTTTTCTCTTCGGCGGCATGTTTTTTCACCGTGGCTTCATAGACGGCCTGGGTCTGCGCATAAGGCACGCAGAGCACGCCATCCTCGTCCCCGATGATCAGATCGCCGGGTTCGATGACCATGCCTTCGATGGCGATCAGCACGTTGATTTCGCCCGGACCATCCTTGTACGGCCCGCGATGGCTGACGCCCGTGGCATACACCGGCCAGTCGCCGGCGCGAATCGCCGCGATGTCGCGCACCGCGCCATAGAGGACGATCCCCGCCACCCCGCGTACCTTGGCATGCGCCACCATCAATTCGCCCATCAGCGAATTGGTCACATCGCCACCGCCGTCAACCACGATCACGTCGCCTGGCGCAGCGAGGTCAAGCGCTTTGTGGATCATCAGGTTATCGCCGGGGCGCGTCTTGACGGTCAGGGCGGGACCTGCCAGCACGCCCTCCCGGTGCATCGGGCGCAGACTGGCGCCCCCGGCCGTCATACGGTTCATGCAATCGCTGATGTTGGCTACCGGCAAGGCACGGAAACGCGTTACCGTTTCGGCATCGACCTGCCGCTTACGGGGAAGGATACAAAAACCCACGCAGAGATTAGTCGACGCGTCCATGAATTAAGTCCATTGATGGAAGGCTTCATTTCAAAGCCAATGGTTTCCCCGAAGGCATAACCAGAATGATACAAAAAAGAGGCGACAGGATTCATGCCTCGACAGGCACTCCCCAACCCGGTCGGAGAGTGCCTGCCACGCCGGTTAAAGATAGCCCAGCATCTGCCACCAAACCGCACCGACCACGACCATGATGACGATGTTAACGATACTCATCACCAGCCCGGCGATCCACCACTCATTGAGCGTCGTGTAACCGGAACCGAAAACGATCGGCGCCGTCCCCGTCGCATAATGGGTCAGGGACATGTTGAGCGAGGACGAGAACGAGAGCAGCAGGCCAAGCAACAGCGGCGGCGCACCGAGCGCCACGCCGGCAGCGAAGAAGGCGGCGAACATCGCGGTGACGTGTGCCGTCGTGCTGGCAAAGAAGTAGTGGGCGTAGAAGTAGACCAGGACCAGTAAGGCAGTCGACGCCACCCAGCCGATGCCCAGGCCGCTGATCCCCGTTTCCATGCTCTTGGAGAACCAGCCGATGACGCCCAGCTTGCCAAGGAAGGTCGCCATCATCACCAGCGCCCCGAACCACATCAGCGTATCCCAGGCGCTCTTGGCCTTGAGGATGTCTTCCCACTCGAGGACACCGGTGATCAACAGGATTGCCAAGCCGAGAATGGCGGTCGTCGTCGGGTTAACGGCATAGGCATTGCCGAGCAGCCACTCGGGCACGCCGGCCCACAAGCAGAGCATGCCGAGCAAGACCCCGATGGTGATTTTCTCGGTCAGTTTCATCGGGCCGAGTTTGGCGAGTTCGGCATCCGCCATCTCGCGCGCTGCCGGCGTTTCCTTGATTTCCGGCGGGTAGAGGTAATAGAGGACGAGTGGCATGAGCAGCAGCATCACCGCGCAGGGCAGCAGGGCCGCAAGGGCCCACTGCCCCCAGGTGATCTGGATGTTCATGTTGGTCG
>CAZHFS010000378.1:0-3182 GCA_964531885.1 uncultured Propionivibrio sp. | reverse complement strand
TGGCTGAGTACAGCGGGATCGAGGTGACTCACCTCACCAAGCTGCGTGCTCAGGCCCGCAAGTCTGGCGTTTATCTCCGTGTGCTGAAGAACACCCTGGTTCGCCGTGCGGTGGCCGGTAGTCAGTTTGCCGACCTCGCCGGACAGATGACCGGTCCGCTGATTTATGCAATTTCTGAGGACCCCGTTGCTGCGGCCAAGGTGCTTAACGACTTCGCCAAGACCAACGACAAGTTGGTTCTCAAGGCAGGTTCGTATGCTGGCAAGGTGCTTGATAAGGCTGGCGTGCAAGCCCTGGCCTCAATCCCGAGCCGCGAAGAACTGCTGGCCAAGCTGCTTGGTGTGATGAAGGCCCCGGTTTCGGGCTTTGCCGTCGCGCTGGGGCAACTTGCCAAGCAACGCGAAGGCGCTGCTGCGTAAGCTCACCACAGACTGCTTTTTCACGTATCCAGATTTAGGAGTTTAACGATTATGGCTATTACCAAAGAAGACATCCTCGAAGCCGTTGGCAACATGACGGTTATGGACCTGAACGACCTCGTCAAGGCGTTCGAAGAGAAGTTTGGCGTTTCCGCCGCTGCCATGGCTGTTGCTGGCCCGGCCGCCGGCCCCGCCGCTGCTGCCGAAGAGCAGACCGAGTTCACGGTCATGCTGCTCGCCGCCGGCGACAAGAAGGTCGAGGTCATCAAGGTCGTCCGCGCGGCGACCGGCCTGGGCCTCAAGGAAGCCAAGGATCTCGTCGACGGCGCACCGAAGCCCGTCAAGGAAGCCATTGCCAAGGCCGACGCCGAAGCCCTCAAGAAGCAACTCGAGGACGCCGGCGCCAAGGTCGAGATCAAGTAATCTCGGCTGCTTCAGGTGGGCTGGCCGCTGGAAAAAGCGGCCGGCCCATTTGTGTTTATTCAGAAACCGATTTGGTTTCTTGTGTTTTACGGCGTGAGCAGCGCGCAAATGTAAGGGCAAAAAAGTAGAAACCATGGCCTGGTGGAAACCGTTTGCATTTATGTTTGTCCGTTGCGAACCGGGACAGTTTTTGGACCGGGATGCGCTAGTGGATTGTGCTTTCTGAGCTCGGAGCGACCATGACCTACTCCTACACCGAGAAAAAACGTATCCGCAAGAGTTTCGCCAAGCGCGCAAGCGTGCTTGACGTTCCGTTCTTGCTTGCCACCCAATTGGAGTCCTTTACGGCCTTCCTGCAGGCAGCAGTTCCGCCGGCGCAGCGGAAGAACGAGGGGCTGCAGGCAGCGTTTACCTCGATCTTCCCGATTGTCAGCCATAGCGGCAATGCTCGCCTTGAGTTCGTCAGTTATGCGTTGGCCGAGCCGGCATTTGATGTCAAGGAATGTCAGCAACGTGGCTTGACCTTTGCCTCGGCGCTGCGCGCCAAGGTTCGTCTGGTCATCATGGACCGCGAAAACCCCGATACGATCAAGGAAGTCAAGGAGCAGGAAGTGTACATGGGCGAGATTCCGCTCATGACGACGACCGGTTCTTTCGTGATCAACGGGACGGAGCGGGTCATCGTTTCCCAGTTGCACCGTTCGCCTGGCGTGTTCTTCGAACACGACCGCGGCAAGACGCACAGTTCCGGCAAGCTTCTGTTTTCTGCCCGGGTGATTCCGTACCGTGGCTCCTGGCTGGATTTCGAGTTTGATCCGAAAGACATCCTGTTCTTCCGGGTCGACCGCCGCCGCAAGATGCCGGTGACGAACCTGCTGAAAGCCATTGGTTTGACTCCTGAGCAGATCCTGCGCGAGTTTTTTGAGTTCGACACCTTTGATGTCAGCAAGAAAGGTGTCATGTTCCACCTGGTGCCAGAGCGCCTGCGTGGTGAAGTAGCGCGCTTCGATTTTTGCGATGCATCAGGCAAGGTGATCGTCGCCAAGGACAAGCGGATTACGGCCAAGCACATTCGCGACCTCGATGCCGCCGGCTTGAAGCAGATTGCTGTTCCCGAAGATTTCATCATCGGCCGGACGATTGCCCAGAATATTATCGATACCGATACCGGGGAAGTGCTGGCAAACGCCAACGACGAAATCACGGATTCGCTGCTGGGCAAACTGGTCGACGCCGGGATTGATCAAGTCCAGACCCTGTATATCAACGACCTGGATCGCGGCAGCTTCATTTCGCAGACCTTGCGTAGCGACGAAACGGCCACGCGTCAGGCGGCGCGAGTGGCAATCTACCGCATGATGCGTCCGGGCGAACCGCCAACGGAAGAAGCGGTCGAGATGCTGTTCAACGGATTGTTCTATTCCGACGAGCGCTATGATCTTTCGGGCGTTGGCCGGATGAAGTTCAACCGCCGCGTGGCACGCAAGGACGTTACCGAGTACAAGGTGATGGTCAAGCAGGTGCCGGCCAAGCATGAAGCCATCGTTGGCTCGATCATCGAAATCGCTGGCGGAACGCCGGAGACCGTCGAGACGATGATTGGTGAGTTGGTTTACGGCATGCGTGCCGTAGCTGAAAACCTCACCAAAGAAGAAGCTTACGCGCTGCTCGAGAAGCTCAAGAACCTTGGCGTGGCGGGTGAAGTGCGTGAGCAATTGACGCTGTCCCCGCGTGATATCGTCGAAGTGATCAAGATTCTGGTCGAGTTGCGCAACGGTCGTGGCGATATCGATGACATCGACCACCTCGGTAACCGCCGCGTCCGCTCGGTGGGCGAACTGGCCGAAAACCAGTTCCGCGCTGGTCTGGTGCGCGTTGAACGTGCAGTCAAAGAGCGACTCTCGCAGGCCGAGTCGGAAAACCTCATGCCGCATGACCTGATCAATGCCAAGCCGATCAGCGCCGCGGTAAGAGAGTTCTTCGGGTCCAGCCAGTTGTCCCAGTTCATGGATCAGACCAACCCGCTGTCCGAGATCACCCACAAACGCCGCGTCTCCGCGCTGGGCCCGGGCGGTCTGACACGCGAGCGTGCCGGCTTTGAAGTCCGCGACGTGCATCCGACTCATTACGGTCGAGTTTGCCCCATCGAAACGCCTGAAGGCCCGAACATCGGTCTGATCAACTCGCTGGCTTTGTTTGCCCGGACCAACGAATACGGGTTCCTGGAGACGGCCTACCGCAAGGTGGCCGACGGCAAGGTAACCAACGAAATCGAATACCTTTCCGCCATTGAAGAAGGTGCTTACATCGTCGCTCAGGCGAACGCTGCACTTGGCCCAA
>CAZHFS010000377.1:0-3192 GCA_964531885.1 uncultured Propionivibrio sp. | reverse complement strand
CAACTGGCGACGATCATCGTCGGCGGTTTCGTGTTTGGCTTGGCGTGCCTGTTCACCCTTGGCGAAGTGGTGCATTGGATCGAGGAAACGCGGGCCTCGCGCGCGCCGGGGCGGCGCAATTACGCGGTGGGTATCTTGCGCCCGGTGTTGCATGTGCTCGGTACCGTGTTGCTCGGCGTGACGGGCTACGCCCTGATGCTGTCGTGGTGCTCGTGAGTGCAGGCGGCACGATGTGGCCACGCGCGCCGGTGTCGGGGTGAGAAAGTAAGAAAAGGGGGGCGCGCGGCCCCTCGCGTTTTGGGTTGGGAACGTGTCGTAGGCTCGCGCCTGAGTTTGGCGGCAACTCTGCTTATTCCTCCACGATCGCTGCTTTGCTGCCCAGGGCAAGCATCTGCGGCCCCGATGTGGTGGCGAAGAGATGCATCAGCCGGGCGATCAGCCCGGTCCAGCCGGTCTGGTGGCTGGCACCCAGCCCGGCGCCGTTGTCGCCATGGAAATACTCGTAGAAGAGGATCAGATCGCGCCAGTGCGGGTCGTCGCGGAAGAGTTCGGTGCCGCCGTTGACCGCGCGGCGCCCGTCGGCGTCGGCCACGAAAATCGATTGCAGGCGCCGCGAGAGTTCTTCGGCGATGTCGTAGAGGGTGCGCTGTTGTCCGGACCCCGTCGGGCATTCGACCTTGAATTCGTCGCCGTAGTAGGTGTAGTACTGGAGCAGTGCGCGCACGATCAGGGCATTGACCGGCATCCAGATCGGCCCGCGCCAGTTGGAATTGCCGCCGAACATGCCGTTGTCCGACTCGGCTGGGAGGTAGGGGACGCTGAACACCTGGCCTCCGACTTCGAAAGTGTAGGGGTGATCGGCGTGGTAGCGCGAGAGCGAGCGGATACCGTAGGGACTCAGGAATTCGTTTTCGTCGAGCAGCCGGGAAAGAACGCGGCGCAGGCGGGTTTCATTAAGGATAGCCCCCATGCGTCGTCCGGCGACGCCTTGTTGCAACGGGTCGTGGATGAAGCCGACGAGTTCCTGGCGGCTGTCCAGGTAGGCGCGCAGACGCTGGGCGACTTCAGGCCGCTGCCGCTGTAACTCGCCATCGAAAACGGCGACGGCACAGAAGGGCAGCAGACCGACCATGGAACGGACCTTGAGCCGTTGCGCGCTGCCGTCCGGCAGACGCAGCACGTCGTAGAAAAATCCGTCCTCTTCGTCCCACATGCCGGTGTCGCCGCCGGCGTGGATGGCCGCGGCGGAAATCGAAACGAAGTGGGCGACGAACTTGGATGCCATGTCGGTGTAAGTGTCGTCGTGCAGGGCCAGTTCGACGGCGATTTCCAGCATGTTGAGGCTAAAGAGCGCCATCCAGGCCGTGCCGTCGGCCTGTTCGAGATAGCCTCCGGTGGGCAGGGGCGAACTGCGGTCGAAGACGCCGATGTTGTCGAGGCCGAGGAAGCCCCCTTCGAACGTGTTCTTGCCGGTCCTGTCCTTGCGGTTGATCCACCAGGTGAAGTTGAGCAGCAGCTTCTGGAAGCTGGTCTCAAGCCAGCGGATATCGCCCTTGCCGTGGCGGACTTTGTCGAGGCGGTAGGTGAAGATCGTCGACCAGGCGTGTACGGGCGGATTGACGTCGCCGAAATTCCACTCGTACGCCGGGATCTGGCCGTTCGGGTGCAGGTAGCTTTCGCGCAGCATGAGACTGAGCTGCTTCTTGCCGAAATCGGCATCGACGAGGGTCAGGGCCAACACGTGGAAGGCAAGGTCCCAGGCCGCGTACCATGGGTATTCCCACTTGTCGGGCATCGAGATCACATCGGCGTTGTACATGTGATGCCATTGGGCGTTGCGGGGTGGCTTGGCGCTGGTGACGCGGTACGGTGCGTGGCCGCGCTCTTCCAGCCAGCGCGAGACGTCGAAGTAGAAGAACTGCTTGCTCCACAGCATGCCGGCGAGCGCTTGACGCATCACCTTGGCGGCGTCGGGTGACAACTTGTCAGGAATGATGGTGGCGTAGAAAGCATCGGCCTCCTCGCGACGTTTTTGCATTTCCGCCTCGAAATGCCGCCCGAAGGCGCCATCGCGTGCGTTGTACGCCTCCGCGACTTGCGCCGGAGCCACCGGGGTGAGGCGCAGGCGCACGCTCTGCTGGCCGCCGGCCGGCACGCGGAGGCAGTAATGTGCCGCGACCTTGGTGCCGCGTTGTGCCGGGTTGACGGCGGCAGTTTCGCCGCGCACGACATAGGCGTGGATGCCGTCCTTGACGTATGGGGTGGGGTTCGGCATGCCGAAGAGCCGCCGGGCGTTGGTTTCGTTTTCGGTAAACAGCAACTCGGGGGCCCCGTCGCAAAACAGGAAGCGTCTACCCAATGCCGGTTCCTGGGTCTCGACGATGTTGCCGGCGGCCTCGGCGCGGGCCAGCCAGGGGCGTTCGGTGTCCTGTGGCTCGCCCCAGGCCCAGGTATTGCGGAACCACAGGGTGGGCAGGACATGCAGCTCGGCGTCCTCGGGGCCGCGGTTGTGCACGTGGATGCGGATCAGGATGTCTTCCGGGCCTTCCTTGGCGTATTCGACGAAGACGTCGAAATAACGGTTGTCGGCAAAGGCGCCGGTGTCGATGAGCTCGTATTCGTAGTCGTTGCGGCCCCGCTCGCGATTGCCGCGCACGAGTTGGTCATAGGGGAAGGCGGCCTGCGGGTATTTGTAGAGGTAGTTGAGATAGGAGTGGGTCGGCGTGCTATCGAGGTAGAAGTAGCATTCCTTGACGTCTTCACCGTGGTTGCCTTCACTGTTGGTCAGCCCGAACAGCCGTTCCTTGAGGATGCTGTCCTTGCCGTTCCACAGCGCGAGGGCGAAGCACAGCCGCTGCTGGTCGTCGGAGATGCCGGCGAGGCCGTCTTCGCCCCAGTGGTAGGCGCGCGACCGGGCTTGGTCATGGGAGAAGTAGTCCCAGGCGTTGCCGTTTTCGCTGTAGTCCTCGCGGACCGTGCCCCATTGCCGTTCGCTCAGATAAGGCCCCCATTTCTTCCATGGGGTCGCGGGGGTGTCGGCGGCTGCGAGACGCTTGGCTTCGGCGCTCATGACGTTCTCCGGGCAGGGGGTGTCTTACACCATAGTTGCTGCCGGATCGTTTCTCTACTCCGGGCGCGATCCTGGGGCGGGTTCGCCTCACGTGCGCCAGGCTCCTTGAGGATGTCGTCATC
>CAZHFS010000376.1:0-3218 GCA_964531885.1 uncultured Propionivibrio sp. | reverse complement strand
TCGACCCACATGTCGCCGTCGACGAAGGGCATGAACAGGTCGGCGATGTTGTCGGCGCCGAGGTTGAGATCGACCCCGGCTTCAAGCATCTTCACGAACGGCCCGACCGAGTTGTGCAGCGGCGCCGAGATGTGCGAGAGCTGGCGCATCGACAGCGCAGCCGACGGGCAGATGGTGATCGTCATCCCCGCGTCCTTGACCTTCTGGATGATGCGGTCCTGCTCCGCCTCGTGCTTGGCCGAGATCGAGATGGCGTGGATGCCGGCGACGCGGCCTTCCATCCCGTGCTCGATGGCCTTCACCGCCAGGAGTTCGGTCTCGCACTCGTAGGGGTTGTTCTCCTGGTCGACGTGCGCTTCGAGCGGCAGGCCCAAGTCCTTGGCGATGCCGAAGGCGATGTCGAGGTGCTTCTCGGGCTGCGGCCGGTCCTTGGACGGCAGCGCGCCGACGAAGTCCGCCATCTCGCAGGCCTTGATGAAGTTCTTGCGCGCCTCGGGATCGATCAGCCCTTCGAGCGGCTGCACGCCGACTTCGATCAGGATGCGGTCGGCGTAGCGCTTCTTCACTTCCTGCGCCGCGATCATCGGCAGCAGGCCGACGATGGCGTCGGCATCGACGAAGGTCTTGAGCGCCACCACGCCCTGGCGCAGCATCGTCTCCACGCCGCGCGACATGCGCTCGACGAGATCCTCGTGCGTGTAGTTTTCCTTCAGGTAGCGGTACAGGCGCCATTTCTGCTGCATGTCCTGGTGGCTGAGCTGCAGGTTGTCGCGCGAGATGAGGTAAGCCTTGTCGAGGTGCGCGTGGTTGCAGGTCATGCCGCCCAGGTCGCTCACCTTCTGGAAGAACTCCTTGCGCAGATCCCACGGCTCGCTCTTGTCCGCCAGCTTGTAGCGGTAGACGCCGCGGTCGCGGTTATCGACCAGCTGCTCGATGGTCAGCATCGCCACGTCCGGGTCGGTGATCAGCGGAATGCCGTTCTCGATGGCCAGGGTGCGGATCAGCTTGCTGTCCGAGGCTTCGTCGTAGTCGCTGTCGCCGGTCAGGATGTTGATGATCAGGTCGAAGCGGTCCTGCTCGAGGAAGGAGCGGATGTTCGGTTCGGCGGTGTCGGAAATCTTGTTGATCACCTGCGCCGTGATGCCGTTGGCCACCAGGAAGCGGTGGGTGCCGTCGGTGGCGAACAGGTTGATGTTGGTGTCGGCCAGTTTGGCGATGGCCGGGAGGAGCCGTTTCTTGACTTCGGTCGTGCCGGTGCTGACCAGGATGTTCTTTTTGGAGCGGCCTGCGATCAGTTTCAGGTTGAAACCGAGCATTGCCATGGTGTCAGGTGCGTACATGGGGCTCCCTCGTCGATGGTGTGTGCGGAGGCTCCATTATACCCCGGCGGCCGCCTCGCCGCTTCGGCGCCCTGCGGAACGCGCCGCTGCATGCGCCCTCCGGCCAGGCTGGAAGGCGCATCTGGATGCGGGTTGCAGGGCAGGTGGTGTTTGCCGAAGAGGGCCCCGGAGCCGGCCTCAGGGGCTCCAGGCCTCGAATGCCCAGAGGGCGCAAAGCACGCCCGCGACCAGCCAGATCAGGATAATCACCGCGGCGGCGGCCCAGCTCCGCGGGGGCGGGTCTTGCAGTCGGGCGGCTGCACGCGCCCGGCACGCGTCGAGGACGGCCGAAGGGATCAGCCGGATCGCCAGGGCGATGCCCAGGGGCAGCAGGATCAGATCGTCGACATAGCCGAGCACCGGGATGAAATCAGGAATCAGGTCGATCGGGCTTAAGGCGTAAGCCACGAGCAAGGCCACGATCAGCTTGGCGTACCAGGGCGTGGCGGGGTGGCGCCGCGAGATAGAGTGCAAAGGTCTCGGCCTTTAACCGACGGGCACGAGCCTTGAGCGCTGTCAGCCGTTACATGGCGAGGTGGGATGCCGCCGCAGAACCTGAAAAGGCAATGGCTGCATCATGCCGTGCGCCACCGGCGGCGGCAAGTGAGCGCTGGCGCGCCGGGGCAGTGAGGCCGGTGCGCTCAAGCGTGGCTTGGACGGGATGCATTACATTTTTATATACCTAATCAAATTTTTGAATCGATGTGCTAAGTTCATCCTGAGCATGCCGTTTGGATTGGAGGTGCGGGCTGAACAGGCGTCTCCGTGTGCTGTTTTTCGATGACAGGGAGGATGGGATGAACAACGGTTTACGAACAGTCGTGCTGGTCACCGGTCTATTCTTGGCCGTGCAATCGGGATCCATCCTGGCAGCGGATGTGCCGGGCGCGGTGTATGTCGGCAAGGACCGGGTGTACATCGACCCGGCCAAGTTCGACTCGACGCGCTACATGTCGCCGCCGCCGGTGGGGCAAGAGGCCGAAGAAGACATGCTGGCCGTGGTGCGCTGGCAGGAGCGGCGGACGGCGGCGATGGCGGCCAAGACCGTCGTGGATTCCGAACAGAGCGTCTTTGTGTTTGCGGACGTGGTCGGGGAAAAGTTTACCGCCGCCGATTTCCCCAAAGCACGAAAATTCTTCAATGCGGTGTACCGCACGGAGAGCCACCTCAACAAACAAGGGAAAGATCGCTGGGCCCGTTTGCGGCCTCCTGGGCAGAATGAAGCGATCAAGCCGGTCAGCCGTTTCGCCAACCAGGGCTCTTATCCGAGCGGGCACGCCGCCTTTGGCTGGCTTACGGGCATCGTCCTGGCCGACATGATCCCCGAAAAGCGCGAGGAGATCATGGCGCGCGCCCGGGCGTTTGGCCTGAATCGGATCATCGGTGGAGCACATTTCCCGAGCGACGTTGAAGCCGGCCGCATCCTGGCCGTGGCCTGCGCCGTCGAAATGCGCAACAACCCGGCCTTCTTGGCCGATTTCGCCGAGGCGAAAGCAGAGGTTCGCGCCGGGCTCGGCTTGCCCCAGTAACGGCGTTGCCCGCTGCCACATGGTGACAGTTGATCAACCTCGCCCGCGGTGCCGGGCGAGGTTTGTTTGCGTGTTCAACCGCCGTGAGATGGGTCTCAACGAGTCCCTCGAGCTAGCCGGGCGTTACTGATCCGCCGCCCGGCAAAGCACGCGGCGTGCTGCGAACAGGGGGCGCACCGCGTTCAACGGGGGCCCAGCGCGCCTTTGAGATACTCGATGCGCCAGTCGTTGAGGCGTATCCGGCACTGCCAGCGCACCTGCTCGGCGCCCGAGGCGGCGGCGCCGCTCGCACCGAGCGCGAAATCGCATT
>CAZHFS010000375.1:0-3228 GCA_964531885.1 uncultured Propionivibrio sp. | reverse complement strand
AGATGATGAAGAAAGCCGGCACCGCCAGCTCCGCCACCACCAGCCCCAGGCCCAGAACGATCCAGTGCCACCACTCGAAGTTCATGCCACCTCCTTGCCCGCGCCTCCGCGCTTCCCTGTCGCGCCCATTTTGCGCCGCCCGGGCCGACTTGGCATCTGCCCTGGAACCGGAGGGTGACGGCAAGCCTCGATCGCCTCATTTTGAGGCAACGCCGCCTCATTATTAGGCGCCACTGCCTAATCGTTAGGCGCTGCTGCCTCAACTTTAGGCGACGGGGGGTCGGCGGGACCCTCGGTCGCCTCATTTTGAGGCGGCGTCGCCTAAAAATGAGGCAAAGGAGGGTCCACGCTCATCGATGTCGCCTCATTTTTAGGCGACCGAGGGTGCGCGGCCTCTCTCCTCGGAATGGGCCACCTCATCAGAAAGACTGACAATACGAAAACCTAAATCGCTCTCCCGATGCGAACTGTTCCCGAAAGCTCGTATCGACAAATCGCTGAATGGTCGGCCACGGCTATAGACGACACCACCAACGATGACCCGCTCGTCGTTCTCCGTCCCGGACAAAGGGGTAGTCGGTTCCGTCGCGTTGTGACACCACTCCCAGACTCCGCCGACCATATCCCTCGCACCGTTCTGTGCTTCATCTTCAGGATGGATGCCTACCGGATAGGCGCGCTGAAAAGTGGCACCGATAGACGCAACGCTCCCAGAAGGCGCCGTCCCTCCCGGCTCATCGACGGCTTTCCGGCCTTCCGATGGAAGTCCCGCGCCTTGAGAACCAAGCGCTGCCCGCTCCCACTCCTCCTCGCCGGGAAGTGCAATCCGCCATTCATCGGGGAACTCACCGCTCTCACGCAACTGGCTCTCCAACCATCGGCAAAACGCGCCAGCCTCATGCCACGACACCATCACCCGAGGCACATTCGGCTCGAGCCAGACGCCCGGAGCAGGGGCAGGACTCGACACACCGTCACCCCACCACTCCGGTTGCTCATAGCCCCCCGCATCGATGAAGGCCTGAAACTGCACATTCGTTACCGGATACTTGGCAATCCGGAACGCGGGTAGCCAGCGCGGCTCATCATCTCTTCCAAACAAGAACTCCCCTTCCGGCACCTCGCACCACTCGATGTCCGGCAAACCGTCCGTCCTCAGCCCAACGCCCCGTCGGTCGTCCAACCCGAGCCGGCCGAGCGTCCGCCACAGCTGCGCCCGCACGTCCGGCGACAGGTGATGCAGGGCGTGCTCACAGGCCGCACGTAGCGGCGCCTTGAACTCATCAATGCGCCAGCCTTTCGCGTGGGCCACTTCCAAGCCGTCGGCGAGCACCAGCGCTGGGGCGGGGTTGGCGTCTAGGGCGGCGGGCTCGAAGGATGGCAGCAGACTGCGCCAGGCGCCGATGGCCCGCTCCGGCAACTCCCGCTCGGCGATGGTGCAGAACAGGAAACGCAGCGTGCGTTGCCAGGCCGGTGTGCGGGCGTAGCGGGCAAGAATGTCCCGCGGCGGCTCGCGTAGTTGGAACAGGCGCTGGGCGGCGAGGAACTCCTGGAAGCTGAAGTGATAGAAGGCGGCGCGCCGGTTGTCGCGGGGCAGCAGTAGGCCGGAATCGGACAGCAGGCTTTCACGCTTGGCGCAGGCCTCAGTCGCGCCGCGCTCGGTGGCCCAGTCAGTCGCCGCGAGTTCGGCGAGGGTGCGATCCACCTCCTCAACGGTGACCTCGGCCTCGGGGGTCTCACGAGAGTGGCCGGCCTCGCCGCAATGCATCCCGAGCGCAATGGCGGCGAGCCGGTTACGGGCTGCGCTGCGCTCGTTCTCAGTGGCGTAGCGCTTGTGCAGTACCTGGCTCACCACCGCGTCGTAGAGGGCGTAGAAATCCTGAGGCAAGCGCCGGCCTTCGTCGTACTTAACACACAGGGCGGTGAGCAGCATCGGATTTCTGCGCAGTTCAGCGAGGTCGCTCCGCTGATCTAGGTGCTGGCGAAGTCCATCAGCCTTGTCCACGGCGTTGAGCGGATCGACGGCATCGAACCAACGGCGCACGAAGAGCGTTTGCAGTTCACGCGGCAGCTCGGCCAGCACCGCCACCGGCAGACCGAGACGACGCAAGTCTTCCGCCTCCAGGCCGTAGGGCCGGCTGGTGACGAGCAGCCAGTTGCCGGCCTTGCGCCAGGCCGGCAAGGCATCGGCGAGGCCGGAGAACAGGTTGCGCCGGGGCAGATCGCCGCCCCGGCTTTCGGGCACTTCGTCCGCACCATCGAGGATCAGTAGGCAGCGGCCAGCCTTGAGCTCGGCCCGGAACACCTCGCCCGTAAGTTCGCCTGGCCGGGTCTTGTCGAGCCAGCCGGCAAGGCTGGCCTCCAATTGGACGCGGGTCCAGCCTCCCCGACCGGAAAGAAATTCCCCGTGGCTGGCCCAGTCGCGCAGACGAACCAGCAAAGGCAGGCGCCCGGCAATGCTGTCCGGCAGGGTCTCGGCAAACGTCGTACCTTCGAGGACGATCTGCCGGTGGGCTGGCACCCGCCCTTCCGCCACCACCAACGCCAGCCAGCGGCAGAAGGTGGATTTGCCGGCACCTGCCGCACCCGGCACGTAAAGCGAGCTGCGGCCAAGCATTTCGAGGAGCAGGTACGGACCTTTTCGCAGATTGACGTACTCACGGGCCACAACGGCATTCGTCAAACCGTCGTCAGGAAGCGAGATGCGGCCTTTTTTCAGGTTGACGCTCTTGCTCTCGCTCACGTATTGGCTCGTTACCGCTGGCACATAAACATGACCGAGGCCGACGTTGCGGCTTTCCTTCAGGTCGAGCCCGAGGAGTTCCACGCTGTCGCACTCGCGGCGCAGCCAGTCGAGGTAGGTTTCGCGGATTTGGGTGTGGTCGCGCTCCCCGGCGGGCATCCCGGCAATCTCCTGCTGGCGCAAGGCTTGAAGGACCGCGGTGGCCAGGCTGTCGGGGGAGGTGAAGAGCGCCCGGCCGAGTTCGCCGCCCACACGCTCGCGGAAACGGGCGATGTTTGAATCGGCGTCTTGCCAGTCCTTGTCACAGCGCTTGGGCGGCCAGCCGAAATTTTCGTCGTCCACGTCGAGCATGAAGGCAAGCTTCGGGCGCCCGATCTCGAGGGCCTTGTCGTACTCCATCTCGGTGATGGACTTGCCTTCCGGGTTGTCGTCCTTGGGCACGTAGCCGTAGCGCAGCGCCACCAGCACCACGTAGATGTCGCAGG
>CAZHFS010000374.1:0-3234 GCA_964531885.1 uncultured Propionivibrio sp. | reverse complement strand
CCCCCCTTACGCGGTTAACGTGTATTCAACCCTACGGGACGTATTGGCTTTATACTTCGCGCGTTTTTTCCAAAAATCCTCATCGAAACACGACACTGGCCACCGATCATGCACGATAAACACCCCACCCCCGCCGGGGCAGATCACCTGCGGCGCAAACTCAAAACCCGCCACCTGACCATGATCGCCATTGGCGGCTCGATCGGCACCGGCCTCTTCGTCGCGTCAGGCGCCTCGATTTCGCAGGCCGGCCCCGGTGGCGCGCTGGCAGCCTATGCGCTGATCGGGCTGATGGTTTACTTCCTGATGACCAGCCTCGGCGAAATGGGCGCGTACATGCCCGTATCCGGCTCCTTCTCGACCTACGCCACGCGGTTTGTCGACCCGGCCTTCGGTTTTGCCATCGGGTGGAACTACTGGTTCAGCTGGGCGGTGACCATTGCCGTCGAACTCGTTGCGGCCAACCTCGTCATGCAATTCTGGTTTCCCGAGGTCCCGGGCGTGATCTGGAGCGCGCTGTTCCTGGCCATCATGTTCGGGCTGAACGCTTTTTCGGTCAGGGGATTCGGCGAGAGCGAATACTGGTTCGCGCTGATCAAGGTGGTCACGGTCATCGTCTTCATCATCACTGGCCTGGCCATGATCTTCGGCATCATGGGCGGCCAGGCCAGCGTCGGCCTCTCCAACTTCACGCTCGACGAAGCGCCCTTCGTCGGCGGCCTGTCGACGTTCATCGGCGTGGCCATGATCGCCGGCTTCTCGTTCCAGGGTACCGAACTCGTCGGGATCGCCACGGGCGAATCCGAAGATCCCGCCAAGAACATCCCGAAAGCCATCAAACAAGTGTTCTGGCGCATCCTGCTGTTCTATGTGCTCGCCATTCTGGTGATCGGCCTGCTGATCCCCTACACCGACCCGAACCTGCTCAAGAGCGAAGTCACCGACGTCAGCGTGAGCCCGTTCACCCTCATCTTCCAGAATGCCGGCATTGCCTTTGCCGCCAGCCTGATGAACACGGTCATCCTCACCGCCCTGCTCTCGGCCGGCACGTCGGGCATGTACGCTTCGACCCGGATGCTCTACGCCCTTGCCGTCGAGGGCAGCGCCCCGAAAATCTTTGCCAAGCTGAACGCCAATGGCGTGCCGCGCAACGCCCTGTACGCCACGACCCTGATCGGGGCCCTGTGCTTTTTCACCTCGATCTACGGCGAGAAAACGGTCTACCTGTGGCTGCTCAACACCTCGGGCATGACCGGCTTCATCACCTGGCTCGGGATTGCCGTTGCACACTACCGCTTCCGCAAGGCGTATGTCGCGCAAGGCCTTGATCTGGCCGCGCTGCCGTACCGCGCCCTGTTCTTCCCCTTTGGGCCGCTGTTTGCCTTCGCCCTGTGCCTGCTGGTCACCCTTGGCCAGAACTACCAGGCCTTCATGGCCGACACGCTGGACTGGACGGCCATCGCCGCCACGTACATCGGCATCCCGCTCTTCCTGGTGATCTGGCTCGGCTACCGCTGGAAGAACGGCACCCGGCTGATCCCGTACCATCAGGTGGACTTGAACGCCGGTGGCCCCGTCCTGCAAGGCCCGCTCACGGTATCCACCGAACTCGGCAAAGCCGTGGTCTGATCCTGGCGCTGCATCAAAGCCTCCAAGCGATTGGAGGCTTTGTTGTATTAGCCGGATTACATGCTTTTTGCATAACAACATTTTTAACGCTGCGCCACCGAACACCTCCTGGCCTAACCCACCGACAGCGGGGTGGGCAAACAGCCGCCCCGACTCAGTCGGCGCTCAGTCGGTGTAGTGCACTTCGATGGTCGAATGCACGATTTCCGCATGCACCGCAAGGCGTGCGCGCAGCGCATCGGGTGTCAGCAAGCGGTCGCGAGTCACCACGGTCATGGCACACGAATACACCTGCTTGCCCACGCGCCAGACATGCAGATCGGCGACCCGCGTATCGCCTGAATCCGCCCCGCGCTCGACCACACTCCGGATTTCATCAACCACCGGATGATCCATCTCGCGATCGAGCAGCACTTTGCCGGTTTCGGCGATCAGTCCTTTAGCCCAGAGCGCCACCAGCACGGCCCCCACGATGCCCATCAGCGGATCGAGCCACACCCAGCCAAAGAACCAGCCGCCGCACAGTGCAACGATGGCTAGCCCCGAGGTCGCGGCGTCGGCCAGCACATGCAGGTAGGCCGACTTCAGATTGAGGTCGTGATGATGATGGCCATGATGGTGGCCAGAGTGCACCGCATGCTCCTCAGGAGCGTGCGCATGCCCCTGGTGATGGGCCTTGCCGAGGATCAATGCGCAGAGCACGTTCACCACCAGCCCGAGCACGGCGATCACAATCGCCTCCCGATACTGGATCGGTTGCGGCGACACCATGCGCTCGAGAGAACCGAGCAACATCAGCAGCACCACCCCAAGCAGGAATACCGCACTGGCAAACCCGCCCAGCACCTCAATCTTCCAGGTGCCGAAGGCAAACCTCGCATCCTTGGCATAACGTCGGGCGGTGGCATACGCCATGGCCGACAGGCCGATCGCCACCGCATGCGAACTCATATGCCAACCATCCGCCAGCAAGGCCATCGAGTTGAACCACCAGCCGGCAGCAATCTCAACCACCATGGTCAGCGCCGTGATCCACATCACGCCCCACGTGCTGCGCTCGGCGAGATCGTTGCCGGCATCAAAGACGTGGTCGTGCCTCCAGCGCGACATATCCCGCTCAGGCATGGACTTCCTCACTTAAGGTAGGCGCGCAAGACGCCGATCAGTTCATCGGCACCGCGCGCACGCTCGGCATCGCTAACGATGGCAGGATCGGCGATGTGCGTACGCACATGTTCCTCCAGCACCTCACCCATCAGCCCGTTGATGGCGCCACGTACCGCCGAGATCTGATGCAGGATCTCGGCACAGCCCTGCTCGGCCTCCAGACCGCGCTCCAAGGCCTCGACCTGCCCACGGATCCGGCGCACCCGCGCCAGCAGCTTTGTTTTCTCACGGATGGTATGGCTCATATCAGCACGCCAAAAATAGGGTAGGGGGGTATGGTACCTAAGCAGCGCGATTCAGGCTAGCCCTGCTCCCGAACGCCGCCTTTACCTCAAAACCAAGCTGCCAAAACCACCCGCTCTCCGAGAGAGATCCAGATAAGTACTGCCCAGACCTTTTCACCCCAACCAGTCTCCCGTTTTGGCCCCATTCTCTCAT
>CAZHFS010000373.1:0-3243 GCA_964531885.1 uncultured Propionivibrio sp. | reverse complement strand
CGGCGCCGATCGGGCCGTCGCGCATGATTTCGAGCGCCGAGGCGATGCGCGCCGGACGGCCGTAGGCGGCCATCGACGTCTCCCACGGCTGTTCGGCACCGGGCAGGTAGAGGTTGGAGACGGTAAAGCCGCACAAGCCGGCCTTGGGCTTGGAGCCGCGCCCGGTCGAGCCTTCGTCGCGGATTTCGCCACCCGAGCCGGTCGCCGCCCCGGGGAAGGGCGAGATCGCCGTCGGATGGTTGTGTGTCTCGACCTTGGCCAGGATGTGCGTAAGTTCCTCGCTCCAGGCGTAGGAACCGTCGGCGCGCGGATAGAAGCGGCCAACCTCGGCGCCTTCGAAAACGGAGGAGTTGTCGGAATAGACGACGACGTTGCCCTCGGGATGCGCGGCGTGCGTCTCGCGGATCATGCCGAACAGCGATTCCTTGCGCTCCTCGCCATCGACCACCCACGAAGCGTTGAAGATTTTGTGCCGGCAATGCTCTGAGTTGGCCTGCGCGAACATCATCAGCTCGACGTCGGTCGGGTTGCGCTGTGCGCGATTCACGAAGATTTCGACGAGGTAGTCGATCTCGTCGTCAGAGAGCGCCAGCCCCAGGCGCACGTTGGCCTCGACCAGCGCGGCACGGCCACCGGTGAGCAGGTCAACCGTGGTCAGCTCCTTAGGCGCGAAGTGGTGGAAGAGTTCAGCGGCGTCCTCAAAGCGGCCGAGCACGGTCTCGATCATGCGGTCATGGATCAGCGCTGCGATGGCATTGCTGTCCGCGCCGACCGGCAACTCGACGTGGAAGGCGACGCCGCGCTCGATGCGCTCGACGGCAGCAAGGCCACAGTTCCAGGCGATGTCGGTAGCCTTCGACGACCAAGGCGAAATGGTGCCGATGCGCGGCGTGACGAAGAACAGCGTCCCCGCGGTATCGCTTTGCGCAGCCGGCACCTCCTCGAGCAGCGCAGCGAGTTGCTCACGCTGGGCGGCATCAAGCTCGCCCTTGAGTTTGACCACATGCCAGTACTCGGCGCCGGCAAGGCGAGCCCCCGGTACGGCGGCGGCAATGCGCTGCTGCAAGCCCTGGAAACGGAAAGCGGAGAACGCGGAAGCCCCGCGCAGGAAGAGGATGTCGGGGATGTCGGCCATGGTCGCTAGAGTGTGAGGCAAGAAGGCTGAGGAAGGCGTTGCAATACGGAAAGACAGAGAAACGGCGAAACGACAGCGGGCACGGGACAGTTTCCGCGCCATGGGGGACTTTGCGCTCGGAGAGGCACGCATTATAGCTGAGAACGCCCCTCCCCGGCCGCTTGGCGTGCCAGGCATGCTACCCGCAAGGCACAGGAGAAACCCTGGAGAAGCGCTTTCAACGCAGAGCCCGCAGAGACACAGAGCCCACGGAGAAACCCAACCAACCCTTCTCTGTGTTCTCCGCGCCGCTGTGTTCTCTGTGTCGAAAGTGCCCCCATCCTCGCCCGCAAAGAGGCGACGGGCCTTCACCCCCCGGGGTCGGAAGTGCCATAATCGAGCCACTCCATCCGCGCCGACTGCCATGTCCGCCTTTGCGCCCGCCCCGCCCCTCTACCGCGCCGACACGCTGCGCGCACTGGAATCCGCTCACGCCGACCTCGCTCTGATGACGCGCGCCGGAGCAGCCGCCGCAGAGTGGGCACAACAATTGGCAACGGGCGGCCGGGTGCTGATCCTCGCAGGACCAGGCAACAATGGTGGCGATGCCTTCGTCGTCGCCGAACGCCTGCGTGCAAACTGTTTTGACGTCAGCGTTGTATTCCCAGGCAGTGCGGACAAGCTACCGCCCGACGCCGCGGCGGCATACCGCCGCTTCAGCGCGCAAGGCGGCACAACAACTGCCAGTATTCCACCCGCCGCGCGCTGGCACCTGATCGTCGACGGTCTGTTCGGTATCGGCCTGACCCGTGCCCCCGGTGGCGATTACGCGGCGCTGATCGAGACAGCCAACGCGTTCGCCGAGCGCGATGCCTGCCCGCTGCTCGCGCTCGATGCCCCGAGCGGCCTCGATGCCGATACCGGCTGTGCCTTCACCCCCTGCATTCGAGCCACACACACCCTGACCTTCATCGGCGCCAAGCCCGGCCTGTTTACTGCCGACGGCCCGGACCAGTGTGGTGAAATTCGCGTTGCCGGACTCAACCTCGGCTACGACCTTGCACCTCCGGACAAAGACACTCCGCCGGCCGGTCGCCTGATTGCCCCTGCACTGTTTGCTGCGCATCTCACACCACGGCGACGCAACACCCATAAAGGAAGCTATGGCAGTACCTGCATCCTCGGCGGCGCGCCGGGCATGCTCGGGGCCGCACTGCTCGCCGGACGCGCCGCCCTGCATCTGGGCAGCGGCCGAGTCTATCTCGGCCTGATTGACCCCGAGGCGCCGCGTGTCGATCCAGCACAACCCGAACTCATGCTGCGCCCCGCCGACGACCTGTTCGCTCCTGACCTCACCGCGCTCGCGGCCGGACCAGGTCTGGGCCGCAGCGACTCCGCCCGCAATCTGCTTGAGCGGGCACTGGAGACCGATCTGCCCTTGGCACTCGATGCCGACGCACTCAATCTGCTCGCGGCAGACGGCGGCCTTGCCGCCTTGCTCACCCAACGCACCGCGCCGACCGTCCTCACCCCGCACCCTGCTGAAGCCGGACGCCTGCTCGGTTGTGGCACAGGCGAAATACAGGCCGACCGGACCGCTTCCGCTGGCGAACTCGCTAGCCGCTACCGCGCCATCGTTGTACTCAAGGGCTGCGGCAGCGTCGTCGCCACCCCGGACGGCCACTGGTACATCAACCCCACCGGCAACGCCGGTTTGGCCACGGCAGGCAGCGGCGACGTGCTCACCGGCCTCATCGCCGCACTCCTGGCGCAGGGCTGGCCGGTTCTCTCGGCCGCACTCGCCGCCGTCCATCTGCACGGCCTTGCCGCAGAACGCCTGGCCACCACCGGCGTCGGCCCCGTCGGGCTGACGGCAGGAGAAACCATCGCTGCCGCTCGCGCCGTTTTCAACAACTGGCTTTACCCCGATTCAGACTTTCGAGACTCTCCGTGTCCTCCAGAATTCTTGGCATCCTGCTCTTCCTCCTTGCGCTGCTCCTCTTCGCCACCCTCGACGCCAGCGCGAAATACCTGACCGCCTTCTTCACCGTGCCCTTCATCGTCTGGGCACGCTATGCAAGCCACCTCACCCTGATGCTGATTGCCGTGGCACCCAGCCACGGCCGCAG
>CAZHFS010000372.1:0-3246 GCA_964531885.1 uncultured Propionivibrio sp. | reverse complement strand
TGGCGATCTTGATCGTGAACTCGCCGGGCAGCACGGCGCCGGGTAGGGCGCACGGTACCTTTAGGCCAGCGGCGACGTTGGGTGCGCCGCAGACGATTTGCTGTGCCGTTCCGGTGCCGATGTCGACTCGGCAGACATTGAGCCGGTCGGCGTCAGGGTGTTTGTTTACCTCGAGGACGTGGGCGACAACGACACCGGCAAAGGCCGGGGCGACGCTTTCTTCTTCCTCGACTTCGAGGCCGGCCATGGTTAACAGATGGGAGAAGTCTTCGCCTTTGACGGCCGGGTCGACGAAGCTGCGCAGCCAGGATTCAGAGAATTTCATGGAGTGTCCGTTTCAGCAATAGCGCGAAAGTGCCGGAATGCGGGGAGAGGGGCGGGCGACCGTTTAGATGAACTGGCGCAGGAAGCGCAGGTCGCCGTCGAAGAACAGGCGCAGGTCGTTGACCCCGTAGCGCAGCATGGTCAGGCGATCCGGGCCCATACCGAAAGCAAAGCCGATGTATTTCTCGGGGTCGATGCCAACGTGGCGCAGCACGTTGGGGTGCACCATGCCGCAGCCGGCGATTTCCAGCCAACGGCCCTTGAGCGGCCCACTCTGGAAAGCAACGTCGATTTCGGCCGACGGTTCAGTGAACGGGAAGAAAGATGGGCGGAAGCGCACCTGCAGGTCATCGCTCTCGAAGAAGCGGCGCAGGAAGTCGGCGACCACGCCCTTGAGATCAGCGAAACTGACGTTTTCGCCGATCCACAGGCCTTCGACCTGGTGGAACATCGGCGAGTGGGTGGCATCTGAATCGACCCGATAGACCCGGCCCGGCGCGATGATGCGGATTTCAGGCATCGTCTCAAGGTGAGCGTACTTGGCGACGTGCGCCTGCATGTAGCGTACTTGGATCGGGCTGGTGTGCGTGCGCAGGAGAATCTTTTCGGCCACCTGGCCGTTCTCGTCTTGCAGGTAAAAGGTGTCGTGCATCGAGCGCGCCGGGTGGTCCTCGGGCGTGTTCAGTGCGGTGAAATTCTGAAAGTCGGCCTCGATCTCCGGGCCGTCGGCGACTTCGAAGCCGATCGAGCGGAACAGGGCTTCGATCCGTTCGAGGGTGCGTGTCACCGGGTGCAATCCGCCGCGCGTTTCGCTGCGGCCGGGCAGGGTGACATCAAGGGATTCTTCCGCGAGGCGAGCTTCAAGCGCCTGGCGGCGCAGTGCTTCGCGGCGGGCATTAAGCGCGTTTTCGACGGATTCCTTGACCCGGTTGATCTGCGCGCCAGCTGCCTTGCGCTCTTCGGGGGTAAGTTTTCCGAGCCCCTTGAGAAGTTCGGTGATCTGTCCGCTCTTGCCAAGATAGCGCGCCTTGATTTGTTCCAGCGTGTCTGGGTCATCGGTCGCGGCGAAGGCGGCGGCGGCGTCCTGGGCGATTTGATCAAGGTTCTGCATTTTTTTGTCCACTTCAACCACTGCAAGCAAAAAAAGGGAGGCGAGCGCCTCCCTTTTTCAATAAGCGCTCAAATTAGGCGCCGAGCTGGGCTTTGGCCTGGGCAGCCAGGGCAGCGAAAGCCGGCTTGTCGAACACGGCCAGGTCGGCGAGAACCTTGCGGTCAACTTCGATCTGGGCCTTCTTCAGACCATTCATGAAAGTGCTGTACTTCATACCGACCTCGCGGGCAGCCGCGTTGATACGGGCGATCCACAGGGCGCGGAACTGACGCTTCCTTTGACGACGGTCACGGTAGGCGTATTGGCCAGCCTTCATCACCGCCTGTTTGGCGATGCGGTATACGTTCTTGCGACGGCCGCGGTAACCCTTGGCCTGAACGAGAATTTTCTTGTGACGCGCGCGCGCCGTTACACCACGTTTTACTCGGGGCATGTTCTATCTCCTTACGCGTACGGCATCATGGCGCGAACCATGGCCTTGTCGGAGTCATGCACTCCGGTCATGCCACGCAGTTGACGCTTGGCCTTGGTGGTTTTCTTGGTCAGGATGTGGCGCTTGAACGCCTGGCCGCGCTTGATGCGGCCGCTGGTGCTGACCTTGAAGCGCTTCTTGGCGCCACTCTTGGTCTTCATCTTGGGCATTTATATGCTCCTTTTTAAACATGGCGGCGGGTGGACCCCGGCGGGGACACTTCAGACCTGCAGCCACTTCTGGGTGCTACAACAACCTTACTTCTTCTTGCTCGGCGCCAGGATCATCACCATCTGGCGGCCTTCCATCTTGGGCATCTGCTCGACGTTGGCGAATTCCGCCAAATCGGTCTTGATGCGCTCGATCTGGCGCATGCCGATCTCCTGGTGCGCCATTTCGCGTCCGCGGAAGCGCAGGGTGACCTTCACCTTGTCTTCTTCCTGCAGGAAGCGCGTCATGTTGCGCAGTTTGATCTGGTAGTCGTTCTCGTCGGTGCCCGGACGCAGTTTGACTTCCTTGACCTGAACCTGCTTTTGCTTCAGCTTCTGCTCATGCTGGCGCTTCTGTTCCTGGTACTTGAATTTGCCGTAATCCATGATCCGGCAAACCGGGGGCTGCGCCAGCGGTGCAATCTCGACCAGATCAACACCGGTTTCCTCGGCCATCTGCATGGCCTGACGGATGCCCATGATGCCAAGCGCCTCGCTGTTGGTGCCGACGACGCGGACTTCGGGGGCGTTGATCTCTTCGTTAATGCGATGCGACTTTTGCAGTGCGATGGTATCGCTCCTTGTCCAGACAAATAATTAAGCCGTGCCACTCCGCGCCGCGACTTCGCCTTGAAGCCGCTCAATCAAGGATGCGACGGACATCTGTCCGAGATCCTGACCACCACGGGTACGCACGGCAACCAGATCAGCTGCCATTTCCTTGTCGCCGACGACGATCTGATATGGCAGCTTGTTCAAGCTATGTTCGCGTATTTTATAGGTAATTTTTTCATTTCGCAAATCTGCCTCAACACGCATACCTGCAGCACGTAGTGTTTTGGCAACACTGTCAGCGTAGTCGGCCTGTTTTTCCGAGATGTTGAGGACCACGGCTTGTTGCGGCGCAAGCCAGAGCGGCAGGGCGCCGGCCCAGTTTTCGATCAGGATGCCGATGAATCGCTCGAGCGATCCGAGAATGGCGCGGTGCAGCATGACCGGGGTGTGCCGGGCGTTGTCCTCGCCGACGTACTCGGCATCGAGGCGCTGCGGCATGGAGAAGTCGACCTGGATGGTGCCGCACTGCCAGGAGCGGCCAATGGCATCCTTGATGTGGAATTCGATCTTCGGGC
>CAZHFS010000371.1:0-3247 GCA_964531885.1 uncultured Propionivibrio sp. | reverse complement strand
TACACATAGAGGCACACTCTTTCCCTACACGACGCTCTTCCGATCTGCAGCAACCCGGGCAAACCGCTCACCGCCTGGGTTTACAAGCCGGACAAGGCCACCCGCGACAGCCGCGTCGTCTTCGTCATGACAGGGGTGCAGCGCAACGCCATGGAATACCGTGAGAACTGGATCCGCCATGCCGAACGCCATGGGTTCATTCTCGTGGTGCCCGAATTCTCGCGCCGCCACTACCCGGAAGACAACGACTACACTTTTGGCGGAGTGACTCAGGCCAACCGGGATCACTGGGGCTTCAGCACACTCGAACGGCTGTTCGACGAGGTCCGCCAGCGTGACGAACTCTCAGCCGTCAGGTACACAATTTATGGCCACTCCGCGGGCGGACAATTCGTTCATCGGCTGGTGCTGTTCCTGGGCGAAACGGCACGTCTTGACACGGCCATCGCGGCCAATTCGGGGTGGTACTCGCTCCCGCTCCACGGCGAGGGGCCGCTGTTCCGCTTCCCGCTCGCCCTCGACCCGCACATCACGCCGGAAAAAAGCCTGCCTGCCCTCTTCTCCCGGCGCCTTGTACTGATGCTCGGCGACCAGGACATTGACTCTGCCCATAAAAGCCTGAATCGTACCCCGCCGGCCATGACCCAGGGCGAACACCGTTTCGCCCGTGGCCACTTTTTCTATCGACTCGCCAAAGCTCAGGCCGATATGCGGAACCTGCCGTTCAACTGGAAACTCGTCACGGTTCCCGGGGTCGCGCACAGTGACAAAGGCATGTCAGACGCCGCGGTGAAATATCTATTCGAAGAGTGATCGGCTCATCTCGGCCTCGGTATCGGGGCCGCATCCACGTTCGGCGTGCAGCAGGCTGCCGTCGTTCTCCTTGACCGGCATCTGCCGGTCTTTTTTTATGCCATTTGCACACCGCAATCCGGTACCAAGACCCATCAGAAAATGCAATTAGTCAATAAGCTCTTTGCACACTCAAGCACCGAGGACGAATGATAAATTCCAATGGTTTTCCAACAACTTAACAGGAGGGACCCGATGCAAAAAAAACTGATTGGAATCACCTTGGGCTGCCTTGCCTCGCTACCCGCGTTGGCACAGAGCAACGTCACCGTCTACGGGATCGTCGATGCCAACTATTCTTACAGCAAGAGCAACGACCTGCGTTTTAGCGGCATCAACGATGGCTCACAAACCGGCATGTCCGGGAGCCGACTCGGCTTCAAAGGAGAAGAAGCGCTTGGCAATGGCCTGAAAGCGGTGTTCACCGCAGAATTTGGTTTCAATGCCACGACTTTCGATAGCAAAACCGGTGCGTTCACCAACCTCCGTCAGTCCTTCGTCGGACTGAGCAATGCATCGCTCGGCAGCCTGACCCTCGGACGCCAGTACGCCCCTTCGTATTCCTTGCTGCGTAAGACGGCCGCCTCGGGGATGCAGGAAGTGCATGCCACCTGGGCTGCGATTCCAGAGTTCACTTTCATCAACGTCGGCAACGGAGCTCGGGTCAACAACTCTGTCGCTTACCAGTCGCCCAATTGGCAGGGCTTTGAAGTTCGCGCCATCTATGGTTTCGGAGAGCAGGTCGGCACCACCGCCGATACCAGCGACGCCGGACGTTACGGCATTGGGGCAAGCTACGACAAAGGGAATCTGTTCCTCACAGCGGTTTACCAGGCCATCGTTCGCAACGACAGTATTTTGAACGACGATGGAAATACTGCCTGGGCTGTCGGCGGGGCCTATGACTTCAAATTCCTGAAGGTCTTCGCCAACTACATTGAGGAAAACAACCAGCTCGCCTCTTCGTCGAAAAAGGCCCAGGACCAAGACAAGCGCATGTGGTCAACAGGCCTCTCGATCCCTGTTGGCAATGCGGGAAGAATCATCGCCGAATATGCCAATTACAAATATACGGACAACCTGCTGACAACCAATAACGAAGGCAAGACGCACGGCTACAGTATTGGTTACCGACACAGTTTGTCCAAGCGGACAACCGTCTACACTTCGATTTCGACCTTTAGAAACAACGGCCTCAATGACCTCGGATTCAATGGTGTCGAACAGACTGGCGAAAACAACAGCAACTTTAGCATTGGCGTCCGGCATACTTTCTGAAACTCAATACGGCCTTCATAGAGGCCGCAAGTCTTTTCATCCCAGCCTCTAGGCGGTTAGCCACCGGCGACATCGACGATGTCGCCGTTTTTTTACGCTGCCACATTTCATTCAAGTTCGCTGCTTGAAGCCCCAATCGCTTGTAGACTCACGCGACCATGCCTTTGCTAACTGAAACCAGCATGCCATTTCTTTTACATACGCTGATCAGGACTCTCGCCGTCTTCGCTGTTGCAGTCGCAACGGCAATCGCCGCCCCGCTCCCCTTTGGCAAAAGCGATTTCTCTTTCGAAGATCCGCACAGCAACCTGGGGAAACCTGTCACCGTCTGGGTCTACAAGCCGGCGCATGCGACGCGTGACAGCCGCCTGGTATTCGTAATGACCGGCGTCAAACGCAACGGCGAGACCTACCGCAACAACTGGATCCGGCACGCCGAGCGCCATAACTTTATCCTGGTCGTTCCCGTCTTCAGCCGTCAGCATTACACACATGCGGATGACTACACCTTCGGCGGCGTAACGACACGCGAACGCGCCCAATGGGGCTTTCAGACGCTGGAGCGATTGTTCGACGCACTCCGTGCACGCGACGGGCTGACCGCCACACACTACAGCCTGTACGGGCATTCGGCCGGCGCTCAGTTCGTGCATCGTTTGGTCCTGTTCATGGGCGATGCGGCCCGCTACGACACCGCGTTCGCTGCCAACGCCGGCTGGTACACCCTCCCCGCCTATGACCAGAGACATCCGTTCCCGCTCTCGCTCGACCAGCGCGTCACCCCGGAAAGCGCTCTCAAATCGACTTTCGCGCGCAAGCTCGTCATCCTGCTTGGCGACCAGGATATCGACCCGGCCCACCCGGCACTCAACCGTTCCCCTTTCGCGATGACCCAGGGCGCACACCGCCTGGCCCGAGGACAGCATTTTTACGCCCTCGCAAAAAACCAGGCGGCAAGCCTGAGCGCGCAATTCTCGTGGGAGATGCGTTTTGTGCCCGGGGTCGCCCACAGTGACCGGGGGATGTCAGAGGCTGCTGTGAAATACCTGTTCGACGATTAATTCGCAAATGCGGCCTCGATACAGGGGGCGCATCCACGTTCGGCGTGCAGCAGGCT
>CAZHFS010000370.1:0-3261 GCA_964531885.1 uncultured Propionivibrio sp. | reverse complement strand
AGTACGGTTTCCACATGGCCGAGCGTGCGATACAACTCGTAGGGATCTTCCCCGTCGATTTTTGCGTCCAGGACACGGTGATGATCGACCGGCGCATAGGGGCGCTCCGCCGTTGCTTCGGGCTCGATCGGCCCGAACAGCACCGCCGAGGTGACGCCCAGTCCGTGCTCAGTGAAATCGGGTACGTCGCTGGCCTCCTCGTCGGCCAGAAAATAACGGCGGACATAGCTTTCGAGAACGTGTTTTTCCGGTAGGCCACCATCGAGAATGGCGACCTTGGGCTCGCGGGAGAGCGGTTCTCCACTTGGCAAGGAGAACGACACTGCAAGCGGCATGCTGCGGGTAACCGGACGGGCTGCTCGCAAATGCGGCATCGGCCGGACGACGCGCGTCAGCGTGAACTGGGCGAGGTTTTCCAGGCCGGTCGCATCCCCTTCGACTGCCACGAAGAGCAGCCGACCGGCTTCAAACTCGAACTCGCCATTGACCCTGAAGCCGCAGTCCTTGGCGTAGTCGGCGAATAAGGCGCGAACATCCGAGGCATCGCCCTCGGGTGGCAGATGCAGACCGACCTCGAAAACATGGCCGACATTGGTGCCTTCCAGATGCAGGCGATCCGCTGGGGTCATGGCCGCAAAGGTCTCGATGCGGGCAAATTGCTCGGCAACTGGCATCTGTTCGTTCAGGCTGCGGGCGAAGGCCGGGAAATTACCCATTGCGGCCCGCGTGCCCGACACGAAGAGTTCCGTCGTCTCCATTTCCGGTGGTGCTTTCTTCTGGGTCTGGCGACGCGGCTGAATGCGACGGGTGCGCGATCCAACTGACGAGAGTCCCACCTGATCGAGCAGCAGCTTCGGGAAATACGACTTGGCCAGATAAGCCGGATGCAATACCAGACGAGCCACCGCCAGATCATCGGCACAAGCCTTCGCTGGGAGCTCCTGGAAAATGCGGTTGGCAGTCTCGATCTCCGGCACGATGATGCGCTTGGCCTCGGTGAGCGTATAGGGGTGCGCCTTGTCGCCAACCTTCTTCTTGGGCGCTTCGATCGGATAGGTCAGCAACTCGGCGCGGCCGATCAGGTATCGCGTGGTCATTTACTTGAGCCCTCTGCCTTTACGGGGGGAAGGCCCCGCGTGTTTGCGAATGGTGTCGCGAGCGACGCCCGTCATTTGGCTGATCTGCATATGCGTATGTCGCCCCGCCTTGGCCAGCGCAATCGCGAGGTTGAGGCGTTCTGCCTTGCTCAAGGCTTCCTGACGCTGACCCAGGGCTGATCCGATCAACTGTTCCAGCGGCGCCATCTGTAAGGCATGGCCGCGACGCAAAGCGTTGATGCTGCGCTCCACGTCTGAGAGAGACTGTCCCTGCAACCCAGCAGCCAGGACATCGATCCAGGACGCGAATAAGGTCAGATCGTCGCCGAGGAATCGCTGGATGGCCGTTGCAATCGCCGCAGCATCCGGTGCATCGAACTTGAGGACCAGATCGAAACGTCGCCACAAAGCTGGATCAACCAGTTCCGGGTGGTTGGTGGCAGCCAGCAGCAGGCCGGTATCGGGCCACTGATCGACTTCCTGGAGCATGACGGTAACCAGGCGCTTCAGTTCGCCAATATCCGACTCGTCGCTGCGCCGCTTGGCGATGGCATCGATCTCGTCGAGTAGCAGAACGGCAGCGTGTTGTTTGGCATGATCCAAGGCTGCCCGCAGGTTGTTGCCCGTCTTGCCGAGCAGGCTACTCATAACCGCCGTCAGGTCGAGTACCCACAGAGGTTTGCCTAAAGCGCTGGCAATCCAGCGGGCCGAGAGTGTCTTGCCGACACCGGGAGGGCCTACCAGGATGGCTGAACGGGTCGGGCTAATGCCACGGGCGGCCAACCGCTCACGTTCCTGTCGTTCGCGAATGATGGCACCGATGGCGTCATGAACACTGCCGGGAAGAATCGGTGGAGGCAATCCGACGCGGTCATCGAAGACCCGGATCAGCGCCAAACGGGAATCGCCGTCGACGGGTAGCGGTGCCTCGCCGGCGTCCGTTATCGGTGCGCCACGACGCAGGATGGCGTTACCTGCCGAGCGGGTCTGGGATGCTTTCAGGGACTGATCGAGAAGCGAAGCCAGTTCGGGGCGTTGTTGGCGGTATTTCCGGATGAGCCGCGCCAGCAGCAGACGGGTATCCTCTTGCGCATCTGAGGCGGCAAGGCGGGCTAAATTGGCGAAATCAATTTCAAGATCGTCAATCTCGCCTTTGTTTGTTTTTGTTCCCACAAAATTGCCTTATATGGTGCAGAATTTTATGGCGAATTTTATGGCGAAAATACATATTTGGTCAATAAATTGATTGCTCGCCACATGGTCAAGATTGCGTTGTTAACAACTTTTTCTGCCAGCGTGGCAAGTTGTGCCGTCCGTGTGTGTCAATGCCTGAACACAAGGATCGACGCTCTGCTGGCACCGATCTGGCTGGACCGCGAGGCTCGTAAGTACGTCACGTGCCGATGTGCTGAGCTTGCCGGTGGTCAGCACGTCACCGCGCCGCTCCGACATGCAGTCTTTCGCGCCGACGGTCCGCACCTTGACGCCAGCGCATCCAGCACAGAGCGCCGCGATGGCGAGCAACCACAAGTACCTGACGAGGCGCCCACGCCTGTCGAGCAGGCCCGCGCAGGTCCACGGAGGCCTTTCCAGGTACCTCATTGCGTCGTATCTTCTTCCCGCAATGGCGCATTGCCGATTGCCTTGTTGACGGTCACATAGCGCGTGTTCAAACGACCTTCGCTACTAACCAGATCGCGACGCGCTTGCAGATAGCTGCGCTGCGCGTCGAGCACAGCGGTGAAATCACTGATTCCGCCGTCGTAGCGCGCCTGGGCAAGCCGGTAGGCATCGCCGGCCGCGTCGCTGCGGGCTTTGAGTTCCTGAGCCTGCTGTTGTTCGGCGCGGTAGGCGGACAGCGCATCGTCGATCTCCTGCCAGGCTTTCAGCACGGTTTTCTGGTAATTCACCGCCGCTTCCTGTTGTTGCAGCTCGCGCAATTGCACGGTGGCTGTGCGCCGGCCATGATCGAAGATCGGCAGGTTGAGGCTGGGGCCGATCGACCAGGTGCGACTGCCCCAGTCGGAGAATTCGCCACTTAGGTAGGACTCGAACCCGAATTTGGCACCAAGCCGGATGCTGGGATACAGATTGGCCTTGGCAATGCCGATGTTGGCGGTGGCGCCGTGCAGGTGCGCTTCGGCGGTGCGGAAGATCGGAAGAG
>CAZHFS010000369.1:0-3269 GCA_964531885.1 uncultured Propionivibrio sp. | reverse complement strand
GCAAGAAACTGCGCCGGGGCATCAAGGTGTTCTCGGTGGCGGGCGGCATCGCCAAACTGGAGTTCTACAACAACCTGCGCAAGTCTCCGGATGTAGCCGATGACGGTGTGGCCGTGCGCTATCCGGCCGGCTTCGTCCATCTGCCCAAGGTGGATGCCGAGTACCTGCAGCAGCTGTGTGCCGAGCAGTTGGTGACCCGACGTGACCGGAACGGCTTTGCGATTCGCGAGTGGCAGAAGATGCGCGAGCGCAATGAGGCGCTCGACTGTTACGTCTATGCCCGGGCTGCAGCGACGGCATCCGGCCTCGATCGCTTCGAGGATCGGCACTGGCGCGAACTTGAACGACAACTCGGACTATCTCCACCGGAAGCCGACACCCAACAACCTGTCGAGGCCACCCACGAACAACAACTCGCCGGTGGCCTTGCTGTTTCTGGAGCCAATTCACGGTCGGCCAGGCGCCTGATCCGCAGCCGCTGGCTCAGCTGAGGAATCCTCCATGAGCCTGCAATCGCAACTGAACAGCTTCGTGACGCGGGTGGCCGAGATGTTCCAGCAGATTGATTCGCGCACCGGGCCGCTGGCACGACTTGATACCAACGCCAAGTCGGATCTGGTGACCGCGATCAATGAACTGGCAGCGCGTCCCTCGGGTGGCGGTGCCAGCAGCAGCGGCGTGGCCTACCAGCACAACCAGCCCTCGGCTTCGAATGCCTGGGTCGTCAATCACAACCTTGGATTCCGACCTTCGGTGTCGATTCTCGATACCGGTGGCAACGAGATCGAGGCCGATGTCCGGCACACGAATGCCAACCAACTCGTCATTACCTTCGCCATTCCGCTGGCCGGCGTGGCCCGTCTGACCTGATTTACCTCACAGGAGATTTTCATGTCCCGCAAGCAACTCTCGGATCTCGACTTTGGCGGCGTCGCCCGTATTCGTAACCTGCCATCGCCGGTCAATGCCGACGAACCGGCACGACTGGCTGACCTCAATTCCGCCGTCGAAGGCCTCGCCTGGAAGGACTCCTGCCGGGTCGCCGCCCAGACCAACCTGAACCTGTCGTCGCCGGGAGCATCGATCGACGGCATCACCATGTCGGTGGGTGATCGTGTACTGGTCAAGGCGCAGACACTCGGCCCGGAAAACGGTATCTACATCTGGAACGGCGCTGCGGTATCGATGACGCGCTCGCTCGATGCCAATACGGCGGCCGAGTTGGAACAGGCGATTGCCACCGTCGAGGAAGGGACCTCGGCCGGTACCAGCTGGCGGCAGTCGGTGGTGAACTTCGTGCTCGAAACCGGCACCGTCACCTGGATTCAGTTCGGTACGGCGGTCGGTGCTGCCTCGGAAACGAGTTCCGGCATTGCCGAGATCGCCACGCAGGCCGAGACGGACACGGGTACCGACGATCAACGTATCGTCACGCCCCTGAAGCTCAATGCCTGGGCCAACAAGACGCGCCGGGCGCAAGCCACGATCGGCGACGGCACCAGCACCCAGTTCGACGTCAATCACAACTTCGCCACCCGCGATGTGATCGTCCAGGTCTATCAGGCCACCGGCAACTACGAGCAGGTCAATTGTGACGTCTCCCTGCCGAGCACCAACAGCGCACGGCTCAACTTTGCCGCTGCCCCGGCAGCGAATGCCTATCGTGTCGTGGTGATGGGGTAATTCGTGAAGGATCTGGCCTACCGGGTGCTCCCGGTCGTTTCGGCTCTGCCTGCTGCGTCGGCCGCCTTGGCGGGCGCAGTCGTTCGGCTATCGACGGACAACCATCCGTATTGGTGCGACGGCACGACCTGGATCGATCTGGTGCCGGAGCCGCGCCTGTCCACCGTGCGCCTGGCCGCCGACGTCACCAACAACACGACGACACTGGCCAACGTCACCGGTCTCGCGCTGGCGCTGGCGGCGAACAGTACCTACCAGATCGATGGTCGGGTGATGTTTCAGACGGCGACCACCACGACCGGCATTCGCTTGACCCAGACCGTGCCCAGCGGGGCCACGGTCGTCGCGCAATGGAATACCCCGACGTCGCTCACGGCATCCACGTTGGCGAATCAACGTGCGGCCGACGCCGGTGCCACGACAACCGCGATCGATACAGCCAACGCCAACACCCTCGCGACCACATCGATCCTGGTGATCACCGCTGCCACGGCCGGCAACCTGCAAATTCGCTTCGCCTCCGAAGTCTCCGGATCCAAGGCCGTGGTCAAGGCGGGCAGCAATCTCGTCGCCATCAAGGTGGCATAGGAGTCGTCGTCATGGCCTACACCGAAGATCAGCTCACGGCGCTGGAAGCGGCGCTGGCCAAGGGCGAGAAGCGCGTCACCTTCGGCGACAAGACGGTCGAGTATCGCTCGGTCGAGGAACTGAAGGAAGCCATCCGCGCTGTCGAGCGCGGGCTTGCCGAGCAGGCAGCCCAGACCGGCCTCATTCCGCCGCCGGCAAGGCAGATTCGCCTCACCACGACCAAGGGATTTTGATGGCCTTCTTCAAGACACTCCGCCGAAGACTCTTCGGTGGCAGCCCAACCTATGACGGCGTCGGTGGCGGACGTCGCTCCATCGCCTGGTCGGTCGGCAATCCGGGTGCCGTCGCGGCCTTGCTTTACACGCAGTCCGATCTGCGCGCCAAGAGCCGTGATCTGGTTCGACGTAATGCCTGGGCCAACTCTGCGCTGGAGTCCTATGTCGCCAACGCCATCGGCACCGGCATCAAGCCGCAGTCGATGGTGCAGGATGCCACGACCCGCGAAGCCATCCAGTCCTTGTGGCGCGATTGGTGCGTCGACGCCGATGCGGCGGGACTCACGGATTTCTACGGCCTGCAGGCATTAGCCTGTCGCGCCATGCTGGAAGGTGGTGAAGCGATCGTGCGCCTGCGCTACCGGCGACCGGAAGATGGGCTGACAGTCGGGTTGCAACTTCAGGTACTCGAGCCCGAGCATCTGCCGGTGACGCTCAATACCGTCGCCCCCAACGGCAATGTGATTCGCGCCGGCATCGAGTTCGATGCGCTCGGGCGCCGGGTGGCTTACCACCTGTACCGCTCGCACCCCGAGGACGGCATGCTGGCACCGATGTCCGGCAATGGTGGGCTGGCCACGGTGCGTGTCGATGCCGCCGAGGTCATCCATCTGTTTCGGCCCCTGCGCCCCGGCCAGATCCGGGGCGAACCGTGGCTCGCACGTGCGCTGGTCAAACTCAACGAACTCGACCAGTACGACGATGCCGAACTGGTGCGCAAGA
>CAZHFS010000368.1:0-3270 GCA_964531885.1 uncultured Propionivibrio sp. | reverse complement strand
GGCAGAAATTTGCCAACCTGCGCGCGCTCTACGGCTTCATGTGGGCGCATCCGGGCAAGAAGCTACTGTTCATGGGCGGCGAGTTTGCGCAGTGGAACGAGTGGAACCATGACAAGGCGCTCGACTGGGGCTTGCTCGAATTCCCGCAGCACGAGGGCGTGCGTAGCCTGATCCGCGACCTCAACGGCTACTACCGCGACACCCCGGCACTGCACGAAATCGATTTTGACCCGGCCGGCTTCGAGTGGATTTCGGCCAACGACTCGGACAACTCGGTAATCGCCTTCATCCGCCGGGGTCGTGACCGACAGCGTCCCATCCTCTGCGTCTGCAACTTCACACCGGTGGTTCGCCACGACTACCGCCTCGGCGTTCCCGGACCAGGCACCTGGGTGGAGCGCATCAACACCGATTCGCACTTTTATGGTGGGAGCAATGTCGGCAACCCCCTTGGCCGTGCCGAGGCCGAACCGGTCCCGGCGCACGGCCACGGCTGGTCGGTGCAACTGACCTTACCGCCGCTGGCCACCGTCATCTTCGAATGGCAACACTAGGCACGCGTCTTCAACCCGGGCGGCCTTGGCCGCTCGGCGCAAGCACCGAAGCGGGGGGGGTCAATTTTGCCCTCTTCTCCGCCAGCGCCGAACGGGTCGAGCTCTGCCTGCTCGACGAAGCCGGTGAGCACCGCCTGGACCTGCCTGCCTGTACCGATCAGGTCTGGCATGGTTTCCTGCCTGGGGCATGCGCCGGTTTGCGCTACGCTTATCGCCTACACGGCCCATCGGGCAGCGGCCACCGATTCGACCCGGAATGCTTGCTGATCGACCCCTACTCCCGACAGCTCGGCGGCATTTTTTCTTACGACAAGGCAACATCGGCCACCGGCCTGCACTCAGTCGTCAGCGACGAAGACTTCGCCTGGGGCAACGATACGCCGCCGCGAACCGACTGGGCGAAGACCGTCCTTTACGAAATCCACGTTAAAGGAGCAACCCGGCTGCATCCGGACGTTCCCGAAGCGTTGCGCGGCACCTACGCCGGCCTTGCCTGCCCGGCCATGCTCGCGCACTACAAGGCACTTGGCGTTACCGCTCTCAAGCTACTGCCGATCCACTGTTTTCTTGACGAAGAACGTCTCGTGCGCAGTGGCCGTAGCAATTACTGGGGCTACAACACCCTCGCTTTCTTCGCTCCCGAGCCCCGCTACGCCAGCCATGTGGATGGCGAATCGCCAACGGCTGAATTCCGTCGGATGGTGCGCACACTCCATGCCGAAGGCATCGAAGTGATCCTCGATGTCGTTTTCAACCACACGGCAGAAACCGACGAATACGGCCCGACCATCTGCTACCGGGGCATCGACAACACCAGCTATTACCGACTGCTGCCAACCGACCCACAGCGCTACGAAAATTTCAGCGGCTGCGGCAACACCCTGAATCTGGCCGAGCCACGCGTCCTGCAACTGGTCATGGACGCCCTGCGCTATTGGGTTGGCACCATGCACGTCGACGGTTTCCGTTTTGATCTGGCTGCCGCACTCACCCGCGACAGCGCGTTTCTTGCCGCCATCGCCCAGGATCCGCTGCTATCCCGCGTCAAACTGATTGCCGAACCCTGGGACCTCGGGCCGGAAGGTTACCGCCTGGGCCGGTTTCCACCCGGCTGGCGCGAATGGAACGACCGTTTCCGTGACGACATACGGGCGTTCTGGCTTACTGGCACAACAGGCGTCGGAGCACTTGCCCAACGCCTCGCCGGATCAAGCGAAATTTTCCGGCACAGCGGGCGCAGCCCACACGCGGGGGTCAATTTCCTCACCGCCCACGATGGCTTCACCCTGCGCGATCTCGTCAGCTATGCCCATAAACACAACGAACTGAACGGCGAACACAACCGCGACGGCAACGATCACAACCATTCGACCAACTGCGGCGTCGAAGGGGAAACGTCGGACCCAGACATCCTCGAACACCGACGCTGTCTGCAACGCGCGCTCCTAGCCACGCTGTTCGTCGCCCAGGGCGTGCCGATGCTACAGGCCGGCGATGAGCTCGGGCGCAGCCAGCAGGGCAACAACAACGCCTATTGCCAGGATAACCCGCTCACCTGGCTCGACTGGCCGCATGCCGACGCAAGCTTGCTCGCCTTTGCACAAGGCCTGATCGCCCTGCGCCAGCGCCTGCCACAACTCACGCAGAGCAACTGGCTCACAGGCCAGCGCGATGCCAACGGACGCGCCGATGTGCGCTGGTGGCATCCGGATGGCCGAGAAATGGCCCAAAATGATTGGGCGACTCCGCTCGATACCCTGGGCATGTGCCTCGCACTGACCGGGGGATCGCCCCTGACTGTCTGCGCCATCTTCCACCGCGGCGCCAGCCAGGCTCGCGTCAAACTGCCGCCGGGCACCTGGCAACAGATCCTCGCCAGCGCATCCCAGTCTCCCTTTGTTGAACAGAACTGGCACGACGATACCCCGATTGACGCCCATGCGGTCCATCTCTTCGTGCAGCCTGCCATCTCCTGATCTGGAAACCGCCATGTCACTGCCTCGCCAAAGCGGCATCCTGCTTCATCCGACCTCTCTCCCCGGTCCGCATGGTTCGGGTGACCTTGGGCCGGCGGCCTACCATTTCGTGGACTGGCTCGCAGCGGCAGGTCAATGCCTGTGGCAGGTTCTGCCGCTCGGCGGCGTCGGGCCGGGAAATTCGCCGTACATGAGTCCGTCGGCCTTTGCCGGCAATGAGCTACTCATCGACCTCGGCCAATTGCATGCTGCCGGATGGCTGCGCGATGCTGATCTGATGCCGCTGCCCACGTTTTTCGAAGAGCGGGTCGATTATGCGCAGGCCCGCGACTTTCGCTTGCCTCGCCTGCGCCGTGCGGCCGAGCGTTTCTTCGCCGATGCCCGGCTGGATGCCAAGGCAGAATTTGCCGAATTCTGCCAGGCGCATACCGCCTGGCTTGATGACTACGCTCTCTTCATGGCCCTGGACGGCAAATACGCCGCGCAAGGCAAACTCTGGCAGGACTGGCCTGCCCCGCTCGCCCGCCGCAAGCCGGATGCGCTGCGCGAAGCGACCGCCACCCTCGCAGACGAATGCGCTTTCTGGCGTTTTTGCCAGTGGTGCTTCCACCGTCAGTGGGCGGCGCTACGCCGTTACGCCCACGAACACGGCGTTGAAATCGTCGGCGACATGCCCATCTTTGTCTCCCCGCACAGCGCCGACGTCTGGGCCCACCAAGCCCTATTCGACCTGGACGCAC
>CAZHFS010000367.1:0-3274 GCA_964531885.1 uncultured Propionivibrio sp. | reverse complement strand
ATAACCGTTACATCAATGACGAGCAGATCTGTCAGGCGGTGACGGCGATGTGGGCAAAAGTTGGCATCAAGGCCAAGCTGCGTACCGAGCCGCTGACAACCTATTTCCCGATGATCCAGCGCTACGAAGCCAGCATTTACATGCTTGGCTGGGGGGTGCCGACCTTTGACGCCTTCTACAGCCTGCAGTCGCTGGTTCGTACGGTCGGCGAGGGGGGGGACGGTAACTACAACGTGGGTCGCTACAGCAATCCGCAAATGGACGCCCTGGTGGAGCGGACCCGGAAGGAAACCGATCTGACGGTGCGCACCGAATTGCTGACCAAGGCCCTGGCGCTGCAGAACGAGGATGTCGCGCACATCCCGCTGCATAACCAGATCATTCCCTGGGCCATGAAGAAAGGCGTTGATGTCATTCACCGTGCGGACAACCGCATCGACTGGCGATCACTCAAGGTCAAGTAATCAATCCACACCGGGGTTCGCCCCGGTTTTTTCTGGTTTTGTAACGTATGCTTGCATTCATTCTCAGGCGGCTGGCTCAGGCCGTGTTGGTCATGCTGTGTGTGGCCCTGATCGCCTTCATGCTTTTTCAGTTCGTCGGCGATCCGGTCTCGCACATGCTTGGCCAGGACGCCACGCCGGAGCAAATTCGTGAAGCCCGCGATGCGTTGGGCCTCAATAACTCCATCTTTGTCCAGTTCTGGCATTTCCTGTCGAATGCCGTGCAGGGCGATTTCGGGTTCAGCTTGCGCCAGGGGAGCAAGGTCTCGGTTCTGGTTGCCGAGCGTTTCCCCGCGACCCTCGAACTGGCGCTGACTGCGGCATTTCTGGCGCTCAGCCTTGGTATTCCGATGGGGGTGTATGCCGCTCTCAAGCGGGGAACCTTCGGCAGCCAGGTGTTGATGACCGCCTCGCTCCTGGGGGTTTCCCTGCCGACTTTCCTGATCGGTATCGTGCTGATCCTGATCTTTGCCGTTAACCTCAACTGGTTTCCAAGTTTTGGTCGCGGCGAAGTGACCCGGATCGGCTGGTGGACGACGGGGTTCCTGACCGCCAAGGGCTGGCACCATCTGGCCCTGCCGGCGATCACGCTGGCCATCTTCCAGTTGACCCTGATCATGCGCCTCGTGCGTGCTGAAATGCTGGAGGTCCTGCGCACCGACTACATCAAGTTCGCCCGGGCTCGCGGGCTCTCTGATCGCGCCGTGCATTTCGGGCACGCGCTCAAGAACACGCTGGTGCCGGTCATGACCATCGCCGGTCTGCAGATTGGTGGACTCATCGCCTTCGCCATCATCACCGAGACTGTCTTCCAGTGGCCGGGCATGGGGCTGCTCTTCATCCAGGCTGTCTCTTTTGCCGATGTGCCGGTCATGGCCGCGTATCTGTGCCTGATCGCCCTGATCTTCGTGGTCATCAATCTGATCGTCGATCTGCTGTATTTCGCCGTCGATCCGAGACTGCGCGTGGAAAAGCCGGGGGGGCACTGAGCGTCTTGACCGATTCCATGACGAACCCGGTGTGCCGCCCCGCGCGGCGCGTCCGGACGAACGCATTCACCTTACAGGTTTAACCGTGAAGAGTCTTTACCAAAAAATCTACGATAGCGACGTCGGACACAGTTTCCTGACGTCGCCGACGGCCATCCTGGCGGCAGTCATTGCCTTTGTCTGCATCTTCTGCGCGCTGTTTGCGCCTTGGGTGGCCCCGCACAACCCATTCAACCTGGCTTCGCTGGAACTGGCCAATGCGCGCCTGCCTCCCGCCTGGAGCGCCGGAGGGAACCTCAGCTTTCCCCTGGGGACCGACGATCAAGGGCGGGATATTCTCTCGGCGCTGATCTTTGGCGCGCGCATTTCCCTGATCGTTGGCCTGGCCTCGGTCTTTCTGTCGGTCATCTTCGGCGTCTCGCTGGGGCTCTTGGCCGGTTTCCTTGGCGGCTGGGTCGACAGTCTGTTGATGCGGATGTGCGACATCATGCTGTCCTTTCCTGCCATCCTGATTGCTTTGCTGATCGCCGGGGTGGGCCGCGCACTGTTCCCGAATGCGCATGAGGCCCTGGCATTCGGCGTGCTGATCGTTTCGATCTCGCTGGTCGGGTGGGTGCAATATGCCCGTACCGTGCGCGGCTCGACGCTGGTCGAGCGCAACAAGGAATACGTGCAGGCCGCCCGGGTGACCGGTGTTGCCCCGCTGCGCATCATGCGCCGGCATGTACTGCCGAACGTGCTCGGCCCGGTGCTGGTCCTGGCCACGATCCAGGTGGCGACGGCGATCATCACCGAAGCGACGCTGTCCTTCCTCGGGGTCGGTGCGCCGCCGACCTCGCCCTCGCTCGGGACCTTGATCCGCATTGGCAACGATTACCTGTTTTCCGGCGAGTGGTGGATCACCATTTTCCCCGGGGTGATGCTCGTGACCATCGCCCTATCGGTTAACCTGCTTGGGGATTGGCTGCGCGACGCGCTCAATCCCCGCCTGCGCTGAACACTAAAATGAGTCTTCTACAAGTCAAAAATCTGGTCGTGGAGTTTCCGACCCGTCGCGGTGTGCTGCGCGCGCTCGACGATATTTCCTTCGATATTGCGCCGGGCGAGATCCTCGGTGTGGTCGGCGAATCCGGCGCCGGCAAGTCGCTGACCGGCGCGTCGATCATCGGCCTGCTTGAGCCGCCCGGGCGGGTGACTTCGGGCGAAATCCTGCTCGAAGGCCGGCGTATCGACAATCTGCCTCCCGAGGAAATGCGCAAGGTGCGCGGACGCAAGATCGGTGCGATCTTCCAGGATCCGCTCACCTCGCTCAACCCGCTGTATTCGATCGGGCGGCAACTGACCGAGACGATCATGACCCATCTGCCGGTTTCGGCCGCCGAAGCGCGCCAGCGGGCCATCGATCTGCTCAAGGACACGGGCATTCCGGCGGCCGAGCAGCGTATCGACCATTACCCGCACCAGTTCTCGGGCGGCATGCGTCAGCGGGTGGTCATCGCCCTGGCCCTGGCTGCCGAACCGCAACTGATCGTTGCCGACGAGCCCACGACGGCGCTCGACGTCTCGATCCAGGCGCAGATCATTACCCTGCTCAAACGCGTGTGCAAAGATCGTGGCGCGGCAGTGATGCTGATTACCCATGACATGGGCGTGATCGCCGAAACCTGCGATCGGGTGGCGGTGATGTATGCCGGTCGGATTGCCGAAGTCGGGCCGGTGCACAACGTCATCAATCATCCCGAGCACCCCTATACGGAGGGGCTGATGTCCTGCATCCCGGCC
>CAZHFS010000366.1:0-3279 GCA_964531885.1 uncultured Propionivibrio sp. | reverse complement strand
GAGATTCGGCATTGTCCGCAAATCGCTGCGCATAGGGATACCACAGCGCAGACGATATCAAACGCTTGCGCCTGAACAGCTTCAAAAAACTCCCATCCTTGAGACGCAACACTTTCTCGCCACAGTGGTCAATCTCAAGAACTTCAGCACCTTCGCGCAAAGCGAGGTAGGTTTGATGGTCGATCGTTTTCAATCTGGCCTCTTGCAAAAGAGCGCAGTATACCGGGCGCAGCCCATCTGACGTGCTAACATCCAACGTTGCCCATCATTGCCTTGCCCCGCAACACCCATGCCCACACCACCCTCATCCCTCCGCATCTACCTCCGCCTCCTGGCTTACCTCAAGCCCTTTATTGGCCTGTTTCTGACCAGCATTGCCGGCTACATTATTTTTTCGTCGACGCAGCCGATGATGGCGGGCATCCTCAAGTATTTCGTCGATGGACTGACCAGCGAAGCCGCGCAGACACGTTACGATTTTCCGCTGATTGGCACAATGGAACTGCTTTACGGCATTCCGCTGTTGCTGGTCATGGTCATTACTTGGCAAGGCATCGGCTCGTTTCTGGGTAATTATTATCTGGCCAAAGTCTCTCTGGGCCTGATCAATCACTTGCGCCAGGAACTCTTCGCCAAGCTGCTGCACCTTCCCAACGCCTTCTTTGACCATAACAATTCAGGGCATCTCGTCTCGCGCATCACCTACAACGTGACGATGGTCACCGGTGCGGCGACCGATGCAATCAAGGTCGTCATTCGCGAAGGCATGACGGTCATTTTCTTGTTCGGCTACCTGCTGTGGATGAACTGGAAGCTGACCCTGGTCATCATGGCCATCCTGCCGATCATCGGGGTGATGGTCACCAGCGCCAGCCGCAAATTCCGCAAACAAAGCCGCAAGATACAGGAGGCGATGGGCGATCTCACCCACATCACCTCCGAGACCATCCATGGTTACCGAGTCGTGCGCAGCTTCGGCGGCGAGGCCTACGAGCGTGACAGGTTCAATCGCGCCAGTCAGGAAAACACCCGCAAGCAATTGCGCATGGTACGTACCTCGGCGACCTTCACCCCCGCACTGCAGGTGGTTATCTTCACCACCATGGCCAGCGTCCTGTTCCTCGTCCTGCTCCTGCGCGGCGGCAGTTCCGCTGGCGACCTCGTTGCCTACATCACCGCCGCCGGCATGCTGCCCAAGCCGATCCGCCAGCTTTCCGAAGTGAGCGGCACGATCCAGAAGGGCCTCGCTGGCGCCGAGAGCATTTTCGCCCAACTCGACGAAGCACCAGAAATCGACCACGGGACAGTGGAATCAGCACGCATTGATGGACGCCTTGAAATCAAGGACCTCACTTTCGCCTACCCTGGAACAAGCGCCCCTGTTCTCAAAAACATCAGTTTCTCCGTCGAGCCTGGGCAGATGGCGGCCTTCGTGGGCCGGTCAGGCAGTGGCAAATCAACACTCGCCAGCCTCATCCCCCGTTTTTACCACCATGAAAACGGGCAGATCCTTATCGATGGTGTCGACGTCGAAGACTACACCCTACGCAATCTGCGTTCGCACATCGCGCTGGTCACCCAGCAAGTCTCTTTGTTCAACGACACGGTGGCCAACAACATCGCCTACGGCGACCTCGCCGGCACACCACGCGCCGAGATTGAACAGGCGGCGACGGCGGCCTATGCGCGTGAGTTCATCGACAACCTGCCCGAAGGATTCGACACTCTGGTTGGCGAAAACGGTGTTTTGCTGTCAGGCGGCCAACGGCAGCGACTGGCGATTGCCCGTGCGATCCTCAAGAACGCCCCTATCCTCATCCTAGACGAAGCGACTTCGGCGCTCGACACCGAATCCGAACGCTATATCCAGGCAGCTCTTGACGAGCTCACCGCCCACCGTACCACCCTGGTCATCGCCCACCGCCTGTCCACCATCGAAAAGGCCGATGTCATTTTCGTGATGGAGCAGGGAGAAATCGTCGAACGCGGCACCCACACCGAGCTACTGGCACGCGGCGGCGCCTACGCGCGCCTGCACGAAATGCAATTTACCGATCTAGCAGAACCCGAGAGCGCTCCGCAGCCCTAATCAACCGACAGGCGGCAAGTTCGTTTCAAGCCAGCAACGCAACACGGACCCCTCCGGCCAGTTCGCCAGAAAGCGCCGCCGGTCCCGCCGCCAGGCGCGTAAGTAGCTTGTAGTGGAAGCGTGGCGATGCATGGCGTCGAGATCGATAACCCAGAGCTGTCCGTCCAGCCAGAGCAGGTTGGTCGCCTTCAAATCGCCGTGTTCGATCCGCATGCTGTGAAGCGCGGAAAACAATTCGAGCAGCGCCGCCGCTTCCTCCCCGTCAGGTTCACGCTCGGCATCCAGCTGCTCCAGCAGCGAACGCCCTGGGCAATGGCGAGTCACCAGAAATGCGCGGCGCCGCAATGGCCCAAAGCGTTCCTCAAGCACAGCCAGCGGCTCGGGTGTGGCAACCCCAAGATGCCGAAGAAGATGCCCGGCCCGCCAGGAATGCCAAGCCCGGCTCGGCCGCCAGCTGCGCGACAGCGCATGGCGAAGATTCTTCAGGTTGTAACGCTTGACCACACAATCAAGGTTGCCGGCCATCGCTCGAACGACCGTACATGTTCCTCCGTCCTTGAGCATCGTCCCCTGCGCCACCCAGGCATCCGGTGCACCAAGCAGCGGCAGCAAGGTTTCCCGCAGCACACGCACACAGCCGACGACGCGCGAAAGGCGGCGCTCGATGGAAAACTCGCTGCAATCGCGCCCGGTCTTGCTCAAAAACCGCCGCAAACGCCGCCCGCGCGCCAACCTCACGGCGACGTCAAGTGCCTCCCGCGCCGGCACCGCAGCTCCGGCTGCGGCATAAACCTTGAGCCCTTGCGCCCACCAGGGCACGGTCCATAAAGGCAACTGAACCAAACAGAGCGCCAGATTGGCAAGCTGCGCCTTGGCGCGAGCGCCAGCGTCAGCCGGGAAGGCTTGCACCGCATCGCCATCGATCAGATAGGACCGCCCACCGGCCAGCAGAACGTTCCCAAGATGCAGATCGGCGTGCCCGTAACCAGCGGCGTGCAAACGCCCCACGATCGACAAAAGGGTTTCCAGCCTCTCGAACATCGCCAAGCGATCTTCGGGCGCATCGCTCCAGGCCGCCGCCATGGTTTGGGCAGTATCCAGATACTCCAGCAGCACGGCGCAGCCGTCGCCAGCCAGGCCGCTGGCGTGGATCACTTCCGGCACGGGCACAGCGGCGGACTGCATTCTCA
>CAZHFS010000365.1:0-3287 GCA_964531885.1 uncultured Propionivibrio sp. | reverse complement strand
ACCAGGACGCCATCCTGCAGATGGAGCAGGGTCACGGCATCGCACGGCAGCACCTCGCCGATGGCCGAGACGAGGCGCTGGAACTGCACCTCGCCGGGCATGGTGTTGGAAAGATCGACGGCGATCTGCCACAGGGCACGATCAATGGCTTTCTGGAAACGCATCGCAGGTCACGAAATCTGGCGCTTGAAGCGCGACACCGAGAGTGTCTCATGCCTCGACTGGCCGTTCTTTGATTCATGTGATACTGTATATTTGTACAGTTTTTTTATCCAGACGCCCCGCATGCCCTCCCCCTTGCCCGCCGCCAACCTGTTATTGGCCCACCCCGACCCGCCACCTTGCCCACGCCCACTCGATGGCGGCACGCTCTCGGCCGGATTCCCTTCGCCGGCGACCGACCATGACGACCGGCGCCTGGATATCAACGCTTACCTGGTGCGCAACCCGGTAGCCACCTTCTTTTTCCCGGTCGAGGGGCGCTCGATGGAAGGCGCCGAGATCTTTGCCGGCGACATCCTGGTCGTCGACCGCAGCATTCCGCCCCGGCACGGCCACATCGTCGTCGCCTTCGTGAACGGAGAGCGCCTGGTCAAGCGCCTCTACCGGCGCGCCGGGCGCGTGGCCCTGCTCGCCGAGCACCCCGGCTACCCGCCCCTGGAGATCGGCGAGGAAAACGATGGCATCGAACTCGCCGTGTGGGGCGTGGTGATCGGCAAGTTCAAGCGCCTGCCAACCTGAGACATTCCCGGCCATGCCCACCTTCGCCCTGGTCGACTGCAACAATTTCTTCGCCAGCTGCGAGCAGCTGTTCGACCCGCGCCTGCGCGGCGTCCCGGTAGTCGTTCTCTCCAACAACGACGGCTGCATCGTCGCGCGCAGCGCCGAGGCCAAGGCACTCGGCGTGCCGATGGGGTTACCCTGGTTCAAGGCGCGCGAGGCGGCGCGTCGGCACGGCATCGTCGCCCGCTCGTCGAACTACGCCCTGTATGCCGACATGAGCAACCGCGTCGTCGAAATCCTTTCCGACTTCGCCCCGGATTATGAAGTCTACTCGATCGACGAGTCCTTCCTCGCTTTCGACAGCGTCCCGCCCGCCGAGCGCGCCACGCACGCCGCCGCCTTGCGCGAGCGTGTGCGGCACTGGCTGGGGCTGTCGGTATGCATCGGGATCGGGCCGAGCAAGACGCTGGCCAAACTCGCCAATCACTGCGCCAAAAAACAACTGGCCGGCGCCAACGGCGTCTGCGACTTTGCCGACCTGTCGCGCACCGCACTCGACGCCCTGCTCGCACGCATCCCGGTTGGCGAAGTCTGGGGAGTAGGACGGCGCCTTGCACCGCGCCTCGAAGCCGAAGGCATTACCAGCGTCCGCGACCTGCGCGACGCCGATCCGGCCCGACTTGCCCGGCGCTACTCGGTGGTCCTCGAGCGCACGGTCCGCGAATTGCGCGGCAACTCGTGCCTGCAACTCGACGAAATGGCGCAGGCGCGCCAGCAAATCCTACGCAGCCGTTCGTTTGGCACCCGGATCTACGACCTGAGCAGCCTGTGCGAGGCGGTCAGCCACCATGTCGCCCACGCCGCCGAAGCCCTGCGCCGGCAAGGTTCCCTGGCCGGCATGCTGGCGGTTTGCCTGCGTACCGGAATGCACGAGCCCGACCCATCGCGCTACATCGGCCACCAAGGCTTGCCGCTCTGCCCGCCCACCGACGACACCCGCACGCTCACCGCCACGGCGGCCCGCCTTGCACAACGCCTCTACCGTCCTGGTTACGCCTACGCCAAAGCCGGTGTGCTGCTGAGCGACCTGACAGCACGCCACCCGGTTCAAGCCGACCTTTTCGCCGCACCGGGCCCATCCCCGGACAGCCTGCGCCTGATGCAGGCACTCGACGACATCAACGCCCGCTGGGGGCGCGGCACCCTGCGCCTTGCTGCCGAAGGCACAACTCAGGATTGGCAGATGAAGCGCGCCCTGCTCTCGCCGCGCTACACCACCGACTGGGCCGGCCTACCCGTCGTCCGGGCCGGTTAACCCCCGGCGTCGCCGAGCCTCTGTCCAGGACACCTTTGTCACCCCTCCGGCTTGGGCAACGTGCGCTCCTCCGCTATCCTGCGGGTATCCACCCGTACCGGAGAACCGCTGATGACTGCCCGCCTGTGCACCGTTCTGCTCACCGTCGCGTGCCTGTTGGCCCTTCCCTTACCTGCTGCCGCGCAAGCAACTGCCGACAACGCGCCCTACGTTACGGGCGGGGTCGGCGAGGAAGAGTTGGCAGTGCTCAAGCTGGTACGTGGCGACTTCAATCTGCACCTGTTGTTCGCCGACAAGGCCGGCACCTACCTCTCCGGCGTCGACATCGACATCATTGACGCCAGCGGCACGACCCGGCTCGCGCTGCGCGATGCCGGCCCCTTCCTGTTCGTCCGTCTGCCGGCCGGGAGCTATCGCCTCGAAGCCCGCTACGAAGGCCAACCGCAGCAGCAGCGCCTCGACCTGCGCACGTCCGGCGGGCGCGACGTCGTCTTTCGCTGGTAAGCACCACCCCGGCGGCCCTCCCGTCAGAGCACACCAGCAAGGGCCTGGCCGCAAACCGCATTTCGCACGCAGACTGCCCCTGGGGCCGGATCACCCCGTGCTTCCCCTCCCACTCATCGCGGCCCCGGTACGCGGCGGAGCGCGCCATTGCCCACGCCCCGCCGCCGGAGTCGCCTATCGAATCGCCTACGGATCGACGAAGTGCATTTGTTGTGAATAAAATGCGGAACCCGCTTTTTTTGGAGGTCGCATGCGCCTCGCCAATCTGCTTTCCGGAGTGTGTCTTATGAGCGCCGCCATTCCCTGTCTTGCCGGTCAACCGCTGATCCTCGGCCACCGCGGCGCGGCCGGCCACCTGCCCGAACACACACGCTCCGGCTACATCCTGGCCGTGGCCATGGGGGCCGACTTCATCGAGCCCGACCTTGTCATCACCCGCGACGGCGAACTCGTCGTGCGCCACGAAAACAACATCACCGATACCACCGATGTTGCGCAAAAATTTCCCGAGCGCAGAACCCGCAAAGTCGTCGACGGCAAGGCCATCGACGGCTGGTTCACCGAGGACTTCACCCTCGCCGAGATCAAGACCCTGCGCGCCCGCGAACGCCTGCCCTTCCGCAACCACGCGCACGACGGTCGCGACCAGGTCCTGACCCTGCAGGAAGTCATCGACATCGCCAAGCGCGCCAGCGCCGAATTCGGGCGCACCATCGGCATCTACCCGGAAACCAAGCACCCGAGC
>CAZHFS010000364.1:0-3295 GCA_964531885.1 uncultured Propionivibrio sp. | reverse complement strand
CGATCTCCGGATCCATGAGCAGGTTGAGCGCGAAATTCTGCTCGCGGTTGCGCGCCGTGATCCCCCAAACCGCGTTTTTCGGATGGCTGTAGTCGATCAGCGTTTCGAATTCGGCGCTCTTGCCTTCAACTTTGCGGACAATCGCATGAAATGGTTTTGGCGCGTCCTGATACAGGAATTCATTGACTAGGAATTTGGCCGCCAGCGGTCCCTTGATGCGATAGGCCGTCCGGTTTTCATGTTTCCAGGACTCCAGCCCCTGGCCGTGCTTGTCCCAGAAATCAGCCCCTAACTCACGCACGCCACTGTAGAGGAGGTCGGTGTCCTCAAGGACCTTGTCGTTGAAGTAATCCTGCGCTTCCAAGCCCAAGGCATGTGCCTTGATCCGCATGTTGATGTCTTTCGACACCAGAATGACTGGGCGGTCAGGGAATTTGTCGCGCAGATGGATCAGGACTGCGAGAATCTGGTTGTCCGCCTTGGCCGTTGGAATGCCAATTGGCAGATCGGTATTGATGGCTTCGGTTTGCAGGAAGAGGCGGCCGCTGGCCAGTTTGCGCGACGGTGAGGACAGTGCGATGCCATTGCTGATGGCTTCGGTGTGGCTATTGACGATTTCGTCGAGGATCCGGGTGACCTGGCGGGCGTTGCGCGCGACTTCAGAAAGCCCCTTCTTGTTATTGTCGAGTTCCTCCAGCGTCATGATCGGGAGATAAACATCGTTCTCCTCGAAACGATACACGCTGGTCGGATCATGCAGCAGGACATTGGTATCAAGAACGAAGATCTTGCTGAGGGAGCCGGACGCCTTTTTGCTCTTGACGCTCGGTTTCGTCTTGCGGGCCATGGCGATCTCCTGTGGTCTGCGGGGAATGGGGCAAGGGGTCAGAGTGTGCGCACGTAGTCGAGAACCTCCTGGGCGTGCCCAGGGGCCTTGACGCCACGCCATTCACGGCGCAGCACCCCCTTGGCGTCAACGACAAACGTACTGCGCTCGATGCCGCGCACTGGCTTGCCGTAGAGTTTCTTCTCCTTGATTACGCCGAAGTATTGGCAGAGCGTTTCGTCGGCGTCGCTGATCAGGGTAAAGGGCAGGTCCTGCTTGGTCTTGAAGTTTTCATGTGAGCGCAGGCTGTCACGCGAGATGCCTGCGATGACGCAGTTCGCGGCGGCAAAATCGTCGTGCAGGTCGCGGAACTGCTGCGCTTCGGTGGTGCAGCCCGGGGTGCTGTCCTTGGGGTAGAAATAAAGGACGACGGTTTTGCCGCGCTGCTCACTTAAACGGAATGGGGTGCCGGTGGCCGGCAGTTCGAAGTCGCTGACCTGGGTATCGAGCATGTTGTTCTTCCTTGTCGGATGGTAGTGTCGGCGAGGCTCTATGGTATTGGTCAAGCCGTATGCCAATTAGTTCGCCGCGCGGTACGCGGCGCTGACAAGTCGGAGTGTATCGTGTTCCTAGACGCGGAAGCGAGACATGCTGGCCTTGAGCGCGTCCGAGAGCTGCACGAGGTGTTCGGCGGTCTCGGCCACAGTTTCGACCGCCTGTGCGTTATCGTTCGACAGGCAGGCGATGGATTCGACATTGCGAGCAAGGTCGGTGGAGGTGGTTTTCTGTTCGCGGAGTGCGTCAGAAATTGCCATGATGGCGTGGCGCAAGGCTTCCGAGGCGATGCAGATGGCCTGCATCGAAACGCTGGCCTGGCCAGCGACAACGACCACTGCATCAACTTCCTGATTGCTGGCCTGCATGCTGCCGGCAACAGCGCCAGCGCCACGCTGGACCTTGGCGATGACGTCGCTGATTTCCTGTACCGAGGCGGTGGTTCGTTCGGCAAGTTTGCGGACCTCGTCGGCCACGACGGCGAAACCCCGTCCTTGTTCGCCGGCGCGCGCGGCCTCGATCGCGGCATTGAGGGCAAGCAGGTTGGTCTGCTCGGCAACCTCCCGGATCACGGTGGTAATTCGCCCAATCTGCTGCACCTCGTCGGAGAGGAGGCCCATTTGTCCGGCGGTATTTTGAACGAGTTCCGCGACTCGGGTGACCTGCATTGAGGCGGTGTTGACTGACGAACCGCTTTCGGCGGCGCGTTCACCTGCTGCGATGGCCTGTTGGCTGGCATCGAGCGCGTTTGAGGCGATATGGTCGATGCTGACTGTCATTTCTTCAACCGCTGCAGCGGCGGACGCCGTGGCGCTTGTCTGGCCTTCGGTACGCTGCGCGACTTGATGTGCCGATTCGGAGAGTTTGGTGGTCGCGCCGGCCACCTGATTGGCGTTGCTGACGACTTCGGCAATTGTTTGGGCAAGGTCGGCGCGCATTTGTTCGAGCGATTTGAGCAAGTGGCCGATTTCGTCGGTGGTGCCAGTGCCTTGTTGTGCCGTCTGGCGCAAATCGCCGGCCGCGATCTGGGCCGCCAGCCGGTTGGCTTCGGCAATTTTGCTTGTCAGGCGGCGCATCGTGCCGATGCCGATCGCCAGTGAAACCGCAATTGCGGCGCCAAGGAGGGCGAGTGCCAGGTAGGCTGCCTGGGTCTTGGCAGTGATCGCGGCTTCGGCTTCCCGCTTGCCGAGATTCTCGTTGAAACGTTTGTGGGTGGTGAATTGGTCCGAGAGTTTTTGGGTCAGCGTGGCATGGTCGGCCATCTTCTGGATGGCGTTTTCCTGCTCGTAATCCCACGACAGTTCGACGACTGCGCCAACGACCTGGCGGTATTCGGCAAACAGCCGCCGGTCTTCGTCGAGCAGTTGCCGATCCTCTTTGTCGGCGATCAGTGATTCGTAGCGCTTGAGTTCCTGCTCGACGTTGCTGATTTCTCGCTCGATCAAGGCGTCGATCTGGGTTTTTTTCTTGGCGTCGTGGGTAACGGCATGGGTTAGCGCCAGGCTGTGCAGCCGGTAAAAGCCGAGCGTTGCATGGTCGAGGGTGAGCATGCTCGGGATGGCGTTTGCGTTGCCGAAGTTGGCAGCCTGAAAAACTCGCTCCATCTGCAGGTAGGCCATGCCCGATAGCAGCAATAAGCACAGCGTTGAGGTGGCAATCAGGACGGTCAGTCGTTTGGCAATGGTCATGGCGTTCCCCGTGTTGGCATTCCCTCTTTTTATGTCAGAGAGCATACCTTGGACGAACAGGGGCACCAAGACTGAAGAAAGTTATATGACGAAAGGCAGATTATCGGGCAGGCAAAGAAAAAACCGCGCTGCCCGTTGCCGGGGGCGCGGTTGTCAGGAAGCAAAGCCGAGTGCGTCAGAGGCGGAAGCGTGCGACGCTGGCCTTGAGATCGCCGGAAAGGGCGGC
>CAZHFS010000363.1:0-3295 GCA_964531885.1 uncultured Propionivibrio sp. | reverse complement strand
GTGAAGGCGGTCGTACCGTCGGCGCCGGCGTCGTTGCCAAGATCATCGAGTAATTGTTAAAAAATCGGGCAGGATTCGCGTCCTGCCCATCGCTCTTTGGAAAAAACATGCAAAGCCAGAAAATTCGTATTCGTTTGAAGGCCTTCGACTATCGCCTGATCGATCAGTCGGCTCAGGAAATTGTCGATACTGCGAAGCGTACCGGTGCTGTCGTCCGTGGTCCTGTGCCGCTGCCGACGCGTATCCAGCGTTATGACGTTCTTCGTTCGCCGCATGTCAACAAAACCTCGCGTGATCAGTTCGAGATCCGTACCCATCTGCGTCTGATGGATATCATCGATCCGACCGACAAGACGGTTGATGCGCTGATGAAGCTCGACCTGCCGGCTGGGGTTGACGTCGAAATCAAGTTGCAGTAACTGAAGTATTGCGGCTATAATCGCCGCCTTTTGGTGGGTGGCGTCTTTGACGTCACCTGTTTTGCTTAGCGCTCGCCGGCCAATCGTAGCCGGCTAGAGGAGAATAACCATGAGTCTAGGCCTTGTTGGGCGCAAGGTCGGCATGACGCGCATCTTTACCGACGACGGTGTTTCCGTTCCGGTAACCGTGCTCGATGTGTCGAACAATCGCATCGCCCAAGTTAAAACGCCTGAGCAAGACGGCTACGCAGCCGTTCAGGTGGCCTTCGGTACGCGCCGTGCCTCCCGCGTCAATAAGTCGATGGCGGGGCATCTCGCCAAAGCGGGAGTTGAAGCCGGCAGTGTTCTGAAGGAGTTCCCCGTAACCGCAGAAGAACTGACCTCGCTCAAGGCGGGTGATCAGATCAGCGTCACGATTTTCGCCGTCGGCCAAAAAGTCGATGTGACCGGGCGTTCGATCGGTAAGGGTTTTGCCGGTGGCATCAAGCGCCACAACTTCAAATCGCAGCGCGCGTCGCACGGTAACTCCGTGTCGCATAATGCGCCCGGTTCGATCGGTATGAACCAGGATCCGGGTCGTGTTTTCCCCGGTAAGCGGATGGCAGGTCACCTGGGTGACGTCAAGAGCACGCAACAGAACCTCGAAGTGGTCCGGGTGGACGTCGAGCGTCAGCTGTTGTTGGTCAAGGGTGCAGTCCCCGGCTCAAAGGGCTCGGATCTGGTCGTGCATCCTGCAGTGAAGGCGGGGGCGTGATGGAACTCAAACTCATTAACGAACAAGGCCAGGAAGCCAGTCGTCTGGAAGCTTCCGATACCCTCTTCGGTCGCGAGTACAACGAGGCGCTGATCCATCAGGTCGTCGTTGCCTATCAGGCCAATGCTCGTAGCGGGAATCGCGCGCAAAAAGACCGTGCGCAAGTGAGCCACACCACCGCCAAGCCGTTCCGCCAAAAAGGAACCGGTCGTGCTCGTGCTGGTATGTCCTCGTCGCCGTTGTGGCGTGGGGGCGGTCGCATTTTCCCGAATTCGCCCGACGAAAACTTCAGCCAGAAGCTGAATAAGAAAATGTACCGTGCCGGCATGGCCTCGATCCTCTCGCAACTGGTGCGCGAAGATCGCTTGGCAGTTGTCGACAGCCTGACGGTTGAGGCGCCGAAGACCAAGCTCTTTACCCAGAAGATTAAGGGTATGGGCTATGAGTCGGTGCTGGTGATCACCGATGAGCTGGACGAAAACGTCTATCTGGCCTCGCGTAACCTGCATAACGTTCTCGTGCTCGAAGTGAGCGAGACGGATCCGGTTTCGCTGATTCGTTTCCCGAAAGTTCTTGTGACCCGGAACGCTCTGGCCAAGTTTGAGGAGGTCCTGGGATGAACCAAGAACGTCTGATGCAGGTGCTGCTGGCACCGCAAATCTCGGAGAAGGCGACCTTCATCGCCGAAAAGAACGAGCAGGTTGTTTTCCGTGTGGTCAGCACTGCAACCAAGCCTGAGGTCAAGGCTGCTGTGGAAATGCTCTTCAAGGTTGAAGTCGAGTCTGTTCAGATCGCCAACGTCAAGGGCAAAACCAAGCGCTTTGGTCGCTCGACGGGCAAGCGCAAGGGCTGGAAGAAAGCCTATGTCAGCCTCAAGGCCGGTCAGGAAATCAATTTTGTTGATGGAGGTGCTGCATAATGGCACTCGTCAAAGTTAAGCCGACCTCGCCTGGTCGCCGCTCCTTGGTCAAGGTCGTTAATGCCGACCTGCACAAGGGCGCTCCGCATGCCCCGCTTCTTGAGCCGCAATCAAAGAAGGCTGGTCGTAACAACAATGGTCATGTGACCACGCGCCATCAAGGTGGTGGTCATAAGCAGCACTATCGTGTTGTCGACTTCAAGCGCACCAAGGACGGCATCCCCGCCAAGGTTGAGCGTCTGGAATACGATCCGAACCGTTCGGCAAACATTGCTCTGCTGTGTTATGCCGATGGTGAGCGCCGTTACGTCATTGCCTGCAAGGGCATGGTCGTCGGACAGCAGGTGATCAGCGGTTCAGAAGCGCCGATCAAGAACGGTAACACGCTGCCTATTCGTAATATTCCGGTTGGCTCGACGATTCACTGTATCGAGATGATCCCCGGTAAGGGTGCCCAGTTGGCACGTTCGGCAGGTACGTCGGCTCAGTTGCTCGCTCGCGAAGGGGTGTATGCCCAGCTTCGTTTGCGTTCCGGTGAAATCCGCCGCGTGCACGTCGAGTGTCGTGCGACTATCGGTGAAGTTGGTAACGAAGAGCATAGCCTGCGTTCGATCGGTAAAGCCGGTGCGACGCGCTGGCGTGGTATTCGTCCGACCGTCCGTGGCGTGGTCATGAACCCGGTTGATCACCCGCACGGTGGTGGTGAAGGCCGTACTGCAGCTGGTATGCATCCGGTCAGCCCGTGGGGTACCAAGACCAAGGGTTATCGTACCCGCTCCAACAAGCGCACGAACTCGATGATTGTTCAGCGCCGTCATAAACGCTAAGGGGTAGAGAACTATGGGACGTTCCATTAAAAAGGGCCCGTTTGTCGATGCCCACTTGCTGAAAAAGGTGGAGACAGTTCGCTCCACCAGTGACAAGCGCCCGATCAAGACCTGGTCGCGTCGTTCGACCGTGCTTCCCTTATTTGTTGGTCTGACAATTGCCGTTCATAACGGCAAGCAGCATATCCCGGTGTTCGTCACCGAGAACATGGTCGGCCACAAGCTGGGTGAATTCTCGCTGACGCGGACCTTCAAGGGTCATACCGCCGGCAAGAAGGCGAAGAAGTAAAGGATAGGATATGGAAACTCGTGCTATTTTGCGCGGCGTTCGGCTCTCGGACCAAAAGGGCCGACTCGTTGCCGACCAGATCCGCGG
>CAZHFS010000362.1:0-3315 GCA_964531885.1 uncultured Propionivibrio sp. | reverse complement strand
CCGTTGGCCCATTCCGCCATCTTGCGCAGCGACTCGGCGGGGTCCCAGCCGCTTTTGTACGGGCGGTTGGAGGTGATCGCGTCGTAGACGTCGCAGACCGCTCCCATCTTGGCATACAGGCTGATTTCGGCGTTCTTGAGCCCTTTGGGATAACCGGAGCCGTCGGTTTTCTCGTGATGATGCAGTACCACGTCAAGCGCGATCGGGCAGGCGTCTTGAACGTCGGCCAGCATGCGGTGTCCCTCTGCGGGGTGGCGCTTCATGATCGCGAATTCTTCGTCCGTCAGTTTGCCCGGTTTGTTGAGCACCTCCATCGGCATGGCGGCCTTGCCAAGGTCATGCAGTAAGCCGGCAAGCCCGAGCTTGCGCGTCGTCTCTTCTTCGAGGCCGAGTTGGCGGGCGAGGGCGATCATCAGTGCACAAACCGCCACCGAATGCATGTAGGTGTAATCGTCGGCATTTTTGAGCCGGGCCAGGCTGATCAGTGCACCGGGGTTGCGCCTGACCGAATCGGAAATTTCTTCCACGAGTTGTTGCGCCTTGGCCGTGTCGATGGCCTTGCCCATGCGCGCTTCCTGGAACATCGAGGTGACGGCGCGCTTCGACTGGGCGCAGATGCGGGCGGCTCGCTCAAGTTCGGCGGCCATGGTCTGCGGTGCGGTTTGCCTCGCGGCTTGGGCGAGGCTGGAGAGTTCCGCTTCGACTTGCGCGTCCGATTCCGCTTCGCTGACCGAGGGCTCGTGCGGTGGGATATCGATTCCCTTGTCCGTGTCGATCCAGACTTCCTTGATGCTGCTGGCACGAATGCTGGCGATGTCGTTCGGGTCGGTGATGACAAAGGAGGTGCGCCAGAAAGGGTGCTCCATCCAAGAGCCGCAGAACTCCTTGAGGTGCATGCCGACGCTAAGCTGATCAACACGAATTTTCTTGAGCATGGCAGGATTCGCTGGCAGTGCTAACTTGCGGTCGTTTGGGCTGCGTGGAGCGGGGTGGCGAGGACTTCGTCGATGCGGTTGTGGTCGACGTCGACGACTTCAAAGCGCCAATCGGCGTATTCGAAAAATTCCCCTTTTTTCGGGATGCGACCAAGCGAGGTGAGAACGAAGCCGCCCAGCGTGTGGAAGTTGCCGTAATCTTCGTCGGGCAGATCCGGAATCCCGAGTTTAGTTTTCATTTCATCGACAGGCAATAGGCCGTCGAGTAGCCAGGATCCGTCGGCCCGGCGTACGGCCAGGGCCTCATCGGGGTCGTCCGCGTGCGGCATCATGTCGCCCACCACCGTCTGCAAGAGATCGTCGATTGTGACGATGCCCTCGGTTTGGCCGAATTCGTTGACGACAAAGGCGAAGTTGTTGCGCTGCGCTCGGAGCGTACGCAGGAGTTCGATCAGGGTCAGCGAGCCGGGAACGAAAAGCGGGGCGGTAAGCGGTGCTTCGGTGAAATCGATCTTGCCGGCCAGTGCGGCCTGCAAGATGTCATGGCTTTCGACGAGGCCGATGGCATGCTGAAGATCGCCCTTGCAGATAGGCAGGCGGGAGTGTGGTGATTCGCGCAGGACGTTGAGGTTGTGTTCGTGGGGGCGCAACAGGTCAAGGTAAGCCACATCGGCCGCGGGCGTCATGATTGCCACCACGCGGCGATCTTCGAGGCGGAAGATATTGCCGAGCAGGTGGCTTTCCTCGGGGGCGATCTCGCCGGCACGTTCTCCTTCGTCGACGTAAGCCAGGATGTCTTCGATGCTCACGACAGCGGGTGCCGCGCGCACCGGGAGGGCTCTCAGGACGAGGTCGGCGGCACGTGAGAGGCCGTGAATCAGCGGGGAAAGGGTGCGGATGAACAGCGCCATCGACGGCGCGCAGAACATGGCGACGCTTTCGGGGTGCGCGATGGCGATGCGTTTGGGGACGATTTCACCGAGTACGATGGAGAAGGCGGTGACGAGGACGACAGTAACGATGAGTGCGATTTCGTCCTTGAACGCGAGCGCAAAGGGCAGCCAGCGGGTAATCCAGTCAGACAGGATGGCATTCAGCGCCGATTCGCCGAAAACGCCCGACAGCAGCGCTGCTGCGGTGATGCCGGTCTGTGTGGCGGCGAGCAGGCGGCTCGGGTTTTCCTTGATCGTCAGGGCAAGTGCTGCCCGATGGTCACCATCTTCGGCCAGCGGGACGAGACGGGAACGCCGGGCAGAGGCGAGCGCCATCTCGGCGAGCGAAAAATAGGCCGAAAGGGCAATCAGGAAGACGAGTATCCAAAAGGCATCCATCTGCGTGTTCTACCAGAAAACCGCCATTAGAGCTATCGCTGCGGCAACGGAGATGGGTGAAAAAAAGCCGACGGAATGTCGGCTTTGGAGGAATATCGTCGTTGGTACTGCGCTCCGGCTTGCTGTGATTTGCGAGGGCCGGTATGTGCTCTTGGGATTGAGTGTCCGGCCTTAACCCCCGGTGTTTCCTGGGGGCTATGCCGTAACCCGACTAAGCGACCGTCGTTGTGGTCTTACAGGCCAGCATCCGCGCGCAACGCGGCTGCCTTATCCGTACTTTCCCACGAGAATTCCGGTTCGTCACGGCCGAAGTGGCCGTAGGCGGCGGTCTTGGAGTAGATCGGGCGCAGCAGGTCGAGCGACTGGATGATGCCTTTCGGACGCAGGTCAAAGTGCTGGCTAACCAGTTCGACGATTTTTTCGTCGGCGATTTTACCCGTGCCGAAGGTTTCAACCATGAGCGAAACCGGCTTGGCAACACCGATGGCGTAGGCGATCTGCACTTCACACCGCTCGGCGAGGCCGGCCGCCACGATGTTCTTGGCCACGTAGCGGGCGGCGTAGGCAGCCGAGCGGTCGACCTTGGACGGGTCCTTGCCCGAGAAGGCGCCGCCACCGTGGCGAGCCGTGCCGCCGTAACTGTCGACGATGATCTTGCGACCGGTCAGGCCGCAGTCGCCGTTCGGGCCACCAACCACAAAGCGTCCGGTCGGATTGACCAGGAAGCGGGTGGCGCTGGAAATCAGCTCCTTGGGCAGCACCGGGCGGATGATCTCTTCGATCACGGCTTCGGACAACTCGGCGTGGGTGATGTCGGGCGCGTGTTGGGTGGATACGACGACAGTATCGATCGACACCGGTTTGCCTTCAACGTAGTGCACTGAAAGCTGACTCTTGGCGTCGGGGCGCAGCCATGGCAGGCGGCCGTCCTTGCGCACTTCAGCCTGGCGCTGCATCAGTCGATGTGCGTAGAAGATCGGCAGCGGCATCAAAGCAGGCGTCTCGTTGCAGGCGTAGCCGAACATCAAGCCCTGGTCGCCCGCGCCCTG
>CAZHFS010000361.1:0-3325 GCA_964531885.1 uncultured Propionivibrio sp. | reverse complement strand
GGCTGAGCAGGCGGGTGAGCTTGACGCCGGCGCCGTCCGAGGTGGCTTTGCCGGCGATCTGTTGTTCGACCTGGCGGGGAATTTGGACGCATTCTTCGCGGACGCGTTCTTCGGGCAGGGCAGGGTTCATGGTCAGTCCCTGCCTTTCAGGCGAGTGCTGCTTCGAGGTCCGCTGCCGCTTGCGCGTAGCCCTGCTCGGCCGACTCGTTGCCCATGTTGAGCCCTTCAGCATAGATAAAATGCACGTCGGTCATGCCCAGAAACCCGAGCACGGTCTTCAGATAGGGTACCTGGGTGTCGGCCGGCGTGTCGCGATGGCGTCCGCCGCGGGCCAGGGCCACGTAGACCGTCTTGCCCTTGAGCAGCCCCTCCGGGCCCTGCGCGGTATAGCGGAAGGTGACGCCGGCGCGGGCAATGGCGTCGATCCAGTGCTTGAGCTGCGCCGGAATGCCATAGTTGTACATCGGCACGCCGAGCACGATGGCATCGGCGGCCTGAACCTGGGCAATCGCGGCATCGTCGAGCGCGACGCGGGCGGCCTGCATGGCACTGCGTTGTTCAGCCGGGGTCGTCAGCGCGGCAAACGCGGCGTCGTCGAGCATCGGGTGCGGATCCTGGACGAGGTCGCGTCGCGTTACACGGGCGCTCGGGTGACGCGCTTGCAGACGCGCCACGATGGTGTCCGAGACGCGGGTGGAGTGGCCATTGCCGGCGCGCAGGCTGGCGTTGATTTGCAGGATGTTCATCGGGGATTCCTTCGGTGGGGTTGTTGGATGCACACACTTTATTGTTGTTGTTTTTCTTTGAGAAGGCGTTGTTTCGGATATGATTGTTCCTTGTATGGAACAATTTGAGCCCAATGACCTGCTGATTTATGCCCGTGTCGCCGAGGCTGGGAGCTTCAGCCGGGCCGCGGAGCGGCTCGGTTTGCCCAAGTCCACGGTGTCGCGGCGGGTGGCACTGCTCGAAGAGCGCCTTGGCGAACGCCTGATGTTGCGTACCACGCGCCGCCTGGCACTGACCGAATTTGGTGCGCAGTTGCTTGAACATGCCCGCCAGGTGGCGGCCGAAGTCGATGCGGTGCGGGCCTTGAGCGAATTCCGTCAGGCACGTCCGAGTGGCCGCTTGCGTGTGTCGATGCCGAGCGATTTTGCCATTCTTCTGCTCGGCGACATGCTTTCCGCATTTTCTGCCCTGCATCCGGCCGTGGCGCTGGAACTTGATCTGTCACCACGGCGGGTCGACCTGCTCGGCGAGAATTTCGATCTGGCCATCCGCATTGGTGATTTACCGGATGACACCCTGCTTGCCGCACGGCGTATCGCCGTTTTCTCCTGTGGGCTGTATGCCGCCCCGGCATACCTTGCCGAGCATGGCGAACCCGCCAGGCCGACAGACCTGATGCATCATCTGACGGTACGTCTGTTGCGCGCCAACGGCGAGGCCGCCCCATGGACCCTGCTGCGGGTAGACGAGCGTTGGGAGGGGCTGCCGCCCGGGCGGGTCACGGCCAACTCACCGGAGCTGTTGATCCGTCTGGCCTGTGCCGGGGGCGGGATCGTCGCGGTTCCCGAGTATTTTGCCCGACCTGCCGTGCGCGAGGGCACATTGCGGCGGGTCTTGCCCGAGTGGTCACCGCCTGCCGTCACGGCATGGGCCGTCTTCCCCGGACGGCGCTTGATGCCGGCGAAGACCCGTGCCTTTCTCGATATGCTTGACGCCGCGCTTGCCGGCGCCTAATTGTGCGGCACTTTTGCGCCTGAACGCACCCGGAGTGCGCGCCGCGGCTTGATCGCCGGCACCCCGCGACGGTGGTGATGGTGCTCTGGGGCCAGGCCGCGCTGCGGCGAGATGAGTTGGTCGTACGCAGGGATCGGCAGGGCATTGAACGGGCCTGCGCCGCAGCGTAGCATGGGGTCTCCGCGCCGGATTTTGTCCCGGCGCTTCAGACTAAGGTGGGAGGCACATGTACCGGTGGTTGGCGGCCGTTGTTGCGCTCAGCTGCGCCCTGGTGGCGCTGGCCGGCCCGGCGCCGTGGTATCGCTGGCGGGGCATAATCGATGGGCAGACAGTGTGCCGGCAAACATCGCCGGGCGCTGGCTGGGAGCAGGTGAGCGGGCCGTTCCAGGACGCGCACTGCCAGAAACGCGGGCGACCCAGCGCTTAAGGTGAGGCCGTCCCGCCCACACTGGCCTTGTGGCTCGTGCCGTCACGGCGCAGTTGCCCTGGCGTGTGTGGCTTTCCTCGTCAGGTGGCGTGCCGTTCGGCCGGTCGTTTTTCTGCGGCAGGCCGCTCGGATCGGCCTCCAGCGCTGGCTGGCCAGTGATGATTCCTTGGCACGGCCAATGTCCGGTGCGTGTGCCGGTCATGGCGATGCGCAGCCCGATTTCTCATTGCCCCCGGTTATCGTGCGAATTGCGCCAATCAATTGGCTAAATGATCAGCGGCTCACTAAGGTGTACTCACCTGTCCCTTTCAAGGAGAAACGAGATGAGTACCGAAGCCCATGGTGGCAAGCGCGGTGGCCAATGCCCGGTGATGCACGGCGGCCAAACATCAGCGGCCAGGACGAGTCCGGCATGGTGGCCCAAGGCCCTCAATCTGGACATCCTGCACCAGCACGACCGCAAGACCAACCCGCTGGGCGCGGATTTCGATTACCGGGAGGCGCTCAAGACGCTTGACGTCGAGGGACTCAAGCGCGACCTCAAAGCGCTGATGACCGATAGCCAGCCGTGGTGGCCGGCTGACTGGGGCCACTACGGTGGCCTGATGATCCGCATGGCGTGGCACTCGGCCGGCACCTACCGCATCGCCGACGGGCGCGGAGGCGGCGGTACCGGCAACCAGCGTTTCGCTCCCCTCAATTCCTGGCCCGACAATGCCAACCTCGACAAGGCGCGCCGCCTGCTCTGGCCGATCAAGAAGAAATACGGCAACAAGGTGAGCTGGGCCGACCTGATGATTCTGGCCGGCAACATGGCCTACGAGTCGATGGGTCTCAAGACCTTTGGCTTCGCCTTCGGGCGCGAGGACATCTGGCACCCGGAAAAGGACATCTACTGGGGCTCGGAGAAGGCCTGGCTGGCGCCGACAGGCAGCGAAGGCAGTCGGTATTCAGGCGAGCGTGAGTTGGAGAACCCGCTTGCGGCGGTGATGATGGGGCTGATCTACGTGAACCCCGAAGGCGTTGACGGCCAGCCTGACCCGCTCAAGACGGCGCGCGACATGCGCGTGACCTTTGCCCGCATGGCCATGAACGACGAAGAGACGGTGGCCCTGACCGCCGGCGGCCACACCGTCGGCAAGGCGCACGGCAACGGCA
>CAZHFS010000360.1:0-3329 GCA_964531885.1 uncultured Propionivibrio sp. | reverse complement strand
TGCGTTGTGCCAATTCATCACGAAGTCGCTGGTGGTTCGTCGCCTGTCTAGAGCAGTCTTGGCTGGAATCGGCACATTGATGTTATTCGTCAATGTCAGTCATCAAGCGGCAGGCTTGTGAGCACAGCAGTTACTTGGTGAGTATATCCACGGACAGCATGTCGGCCTTGGACTAAACCGCTACCGCGGTATTGGTGCCGACTGAACCATCACCCTGTGTTTCTGTAGCACTGAAGGTTGTTTTGCGGCATGGCGCTGCCAATGCTGGAATCGAGGCAATCCGCCTCGATTTCTGACAGGAGCAAGCCATGAACGCTCAGAAGCCGAGTATCAGCCCACTGCGCCAACGCATGATCGAAGACATGCGGATGCGCAAACTGGGCGACAGAACGCAGGAAGGGTACCTCCGTGCCGTACGCAACTTCACGAAGTTTCTGGGGCGCTCGCCGGATACCGCGACCGTGGAGGATCTGCGGAACTACCAGTTGTACCTCGTCGATCACGGCACGTCGCCGGCATCGCTCAACTCAGCGATTAGCGGTCTGAAGTTCTTCTGTAACGTGACGCTGGACCATCCCGAGTTGATGGCCAAGATGCAGCCGGTGCATCTGCCGCGCAAACTGCCGGTCATTTTGAGCCCCGAAGAAGTGAAGCGTCTGATCGCCGCTGCCGGCAATCTGAAACATCAAACGGCACTGGCACTGGCCTATGCAACAGGCTTGCGGGTCAGCGAAGTCGTGTCCTTGAAGGTCACCGACATCGACAGCCAACGGATGGCCCTGCGGGTCGAGCAAGGCAAGGGTCAGAAAGATCGTTATGCGATGCTCTCTCCGTTGTTGCTGGAACGCCTGCGCGTCTGGTGGCGAGTCGCCCGGGCACAGGGCAAGATGTTCGATGGGGGCTGGCTGTTTCCGGGGCAGAATCCGGTCCGGCACCTCAGCGCCCGGCAACTCGACCGAGCCATCCACGCGGCGGCCGACGAAGCCGGCATCGAGAAGCACATTTCGATGCATTCCCTGCGTCATGCTTTTGCCACTCACCTGCTGGAGCAGAAGGTCGACATCCGCCTGATCCAGGTCCTGCTCGGGCACAAGAAGCTGGAAACGACCGCGCTCTACGCGCAGGTCGCCACCGACATCCTGCGCGAAGTGGTCAGTCCGCTGGAGAAACTGAACTCCGTGTAGTGCCGCCATGGGGCGGCCCACCCTGGAGGTCGCCGACATCTTTCGCACCCACGGTCCTGCGTGGCGCCAGCAGCAAGCAGGACACCTGAGCCTCGCTCAGCTCAAGGTCATGTCGGCCATCGAACAGTGCCGTACCGTGGCGCTGGGAGGGCACGCGTTGCACTGCGATGCCTGCGGTCACGAGGAGATCAGCTACAACTCCTGCCGCAACCGACATTGCCCGAAGTGCCAGGCGCGTGCCGCGCAACGTTGGCTCGAAGCTCGACAGGCCGATCTGCTGCCCGTCGAGTATTACCACGTCGTCTTCACACTCCCCGAACCGATCAGCGCTCTCGCTTACGCCAACAAGGTGGCGGTCTATCGGCTGCTGTTCGACGTGGCGGCGGAAACGCTGCTGACTATCGCTGCCGATGCGAAACATCTGGGGGCTCGAATCGGCGCCACGCTCGTATTGCATACTTGGGGTTCGGCACTGACGCATCATCCCCACGTGCATGGCATCGTCCCCGGCGGCGGGATTTCCCGGGATGGGGAACGTTGGGTGGCGTGCCGACGGGGATTCTTCCTGCCCGTGCGGGTGCTGTCGCGGTTGTTCCGTCGTCGATTCATCGAGGAGCTGGAGAAGCTGCATCATGCGGGCCAGCTGCGGTTCTTCGGCGAGCACGCAGGGCTGGCGGATGCCGCTGCGTTTGGCCGGTGGCTGGAACCGATGCGATCCTGCGAGTGGGTGGTGTATGCCAAGCGTCCATTTGCCGGACCCGATGCGGTATTGGCCTACCTCTCCCGCTACACCCACCGGGTGGCCATCTCGAACCGACGCCTGGTCGCAATGAACGACGAGGGGGTGTTCTTCCGCTGGAAGGATTACCGGGCCAAGGGGCGGACTCGTCAAAAGACGATGACGCTCTCGGCCGACGAGTTCATGCGCCGCTTCCTGCTGCATGTGCTGCCCACGGGATTTCACCGTATCCGTCACTACGGGCTGCTGGCCAATGCCGGGCGACGGGAGAGTTTGGCCAAGGCGCGTGCTTTGTTGAAGGTGCCGCCTCCGGAACCCGTCAGCGACGAATCAGTCCCGTCCCCTCTGCCGACTTTCGTCTGCCGCTGCTGTGGCGCCTCCATGCGCGTCGTCGAGGTCGTCATGCGCAGCCAGCCGATCCGGGCGCCGCCATGACGACCACCCCGGTGTTCCTTCGTGAAGTGCTTGCGTCGGCTTCCGAGTTTCCGGTGCCGAGAGCTCCCTGTTGTTGCTCGACACCGTATCCGCAGAATTCGCTGCCTCTGAAACCTGCGCGGGTAGCGCTATTTCCCGATATCGAGGTTGATCAACGCGCCGCCAACGGCTTGACGGCCCCTTCCTCTGCCATTTCGGGAGTTACCGCCGCGGTCAAATCCCCATAGACAGTGGCCTATCCGAACCACCTCGCAGCATCCCGCGGTTTCGTCCCTGGCGGTTTATTCAACGTCTGTCCGCAGACGCTCTCTCCTCCTGCACCCTCGTCACGTGTCGGGCAGACGTCAAACAAACCTAGACCTTAGTTGACATTGGACTACGGCGTAGATTCCGACCGCAATCTGTTTCACCGCTGCCGGCTTGCCTGACCAAATCTGGAACTGCAGTTGCGTCAGTGTTGGACACCACGGCGGTTCCGGTCACCGTCAAACCATGCTCCATCAATCGTCTCGAGCATCTCGTCGGTCGTCAGTTGCTGCGTCATACGTCCGCGCAGCACATGACGGTGCTCGAAGGATTGAGCGCCACGCGCGATCACTTGTGTCTTCAGCCGAGCGATGTGGTCATCGCCAAAATGACTGTTGAAGGTGTTGAACAGCACCACGTGCTTGCCGTCGAAGCGGTGGTGCTCGACGAATGCCCAAATCGGTGGCGCAGGGCTATAGAGCCATACGGGCGATCCCAGCCAGATAGTGTCAAAAGACGTCAGGTCGATAGTGCGCGGGACGATCTCTGGCAGAGCCTCTGGCTTTTCCTTCAGTGCATTTGCGTCCTGCAGCGCATGCGTCAGGCCACTCAGTCCGAGTTGGTAGGACGGTGCCTCCAGGGGGAATAGCTGTGCGCCGAGCCGCATGGCCACGTGACGCGCGGCCAGCGCCGTGTTGCCCGAGCGGGAGAAATACACCACGGCC
>CAZHFS010000359.1:0-3355 GCA_964531885.1 uncultured Propionivibrio sp. | reverse complement strand
TCTGGCAGGGGAGGCCCAGCGGGGCCTCCCCTTTTTTGTCTGTCTGCATGAATCAGTTCTTCATCCCCGACACAACCCGGCCAACGCCTCCGGTCAATTCGTTCTGTTCGTTTGCGCAACGATGAACCTGCCGCGACTGCACTGCTCAAACACCTGAGCGTGCTTACCCAGCTTCTCAAGGGGTCTTCCAGTGTCTCTTTCGAAGCCTTTTGCCACATCACGAATCCCCAAAAACAAACCAAAAATTTTCTGCCGTGGGAATAAATCGGTCCCCGTCCTCGTTTACCTGCATACGAACCTTAACCCGAGGAGTTGGTAATGAAGAATGTCCTACGCGTGACGGCCCTGGCTTGGGCAATTGGCTTGTCGATCCCGGCTCTGGCTCAAAGCGCCACCACGGGGGCTCCCGTCGTGGTTTCGGGCGGCATCCTAACCTCGCAGCAGGGAATGACTCTCTATGTTTTCGATAAGGATGTGGCCAACAGCGGCAAAAGCGCCTGCAACGGACCGTGCGCGACCAACTGGCCGCCCTTGATGGCGGCCGAAGGGGCGCTACCCAGCGGGGATTACAGCATCGTGGTGCGCGATGACGGATCCCGGCAATGGGCTGTCAAAGGCAAGCCACTGTATCTCTGGATCAAGGACCAGAAACCCGGCGACACCACGGGCGACGGGGTCAATCAGATCTGGCGCGTAGCCAAGCCCTGATCCACATGCGCACCTCCCCGTCTGACGCGTTGTCCTGAACAGAGTCCATGGACGCCAAAGCCTTGTCTGCAGAAATTCCTCGCCTGCGTCGCTACGCGCACGCCTTGCTGCGTGACCGTTCCGCCGCGGATGACCTCGTTCAGGACACCCTAGAACGCGCCTGGCAACGCATGTCGCAATGGCAGGCGGGGAGCAATCTCGCGGCCTGGCTGCTGGGCATCATGCACAACCTGCGCGTCGATGGCTTGCGCCGCCGCGAACTCCCGCTCACCAGCCTGCACGATCAGGACGAAAGCACGATTGATCTGCCGACCCGCGCCACTCAGACCGATGCCCTTGAACTCAACGACCTGGCCGCGGCCTTGGGCAAGCTCCCCGAAGAGCAACGCGAAGTGCTGTTGCTAGTGGCCTTGGAGGACATGAGCTACGCCGAAATTGCCTCGACCCTCGGCATTCCTCAGGGCACGGTGATGTCCCGACTTTCGCGTGGGCGCGAACGCCTGCGCCAAATCATGGCGGGAGAACCCGCGACGCCGACTTTGAGAGTCGTACGATGAAAAAGCCTTCCGACTTTGGCGATCACGAACTGCACGCCTACATTGATAACGCTCTGCCACCTGATCTGTGCGCCGAGTTCGAACAGCACCTTGCCGGCAATCCTGAACTGGCTGCACGTGTCGAAGCCTACCGGGCTCAGAAGCAGGCCATCAAGGCCTTGTACGCGCCCCTCCTCGCCGAACCCGTTCCGCCGCACCTTCAGGCTGCGGCACAGTCTCCCCAGACCACGCCATCAGGTGGAGGATTCCTTTCGCGCTGGTCCCTGCAGCGCATCGCAGCAAGTGTGTTGATTGCCGCCCTGAGCGCCACAGGCGGTTGGATGGCGCACGAACAGTTTCGCCCAGAACCGACCCTGGCGCGCCTGTCACCCTTGCCCCGGCAAGCAGCCGTGGCGCACGTCGTCTACAGCCCGGATGTCCGGCGCCCGGTGGAAATCAATGCCGAACACGAAGACCAGCTCGTGGCTTGGCTGTCCAAACGTCTGGGAACGCCAATCCGCCCGCCCAAGCTCACTCCGCTGGGCTTTGAACTGATCGGAGGGCGCTTGCTGCCCGGCAACAGCGGCCCCGTTGCGCAGTTCATGTACCACGACGCCACGGGCCAGCGGCTGACCCTTTACGTCTCGACGGAGAACACCGAGCGACAGGACACGGCCTTCCGCTTCGCCCAGGAAGGTCCGGTCAATGTCTTTTACTGGGTCGATGGCAGCTTCGGCTACGCCCTCTCGGCCGGAATCGACAAAAACGCTCTGGCGCGCGTCGCGACGGCAGTTTACGACCAGCTGGAACGGCGTTAGTCCCGCACACTCCACAACCCCCACTTTGTTCTATGCCCTGGCACCGGCACCCGGTGCCAGGGTCCTTTTCACCTTTTTTCACCTAACCCGACCAAAGGTATCTGCATGAAAACCATGAAGCACACCCTCGCCCTGGCCCTGCTCAGCGCCGCCTTGTCCACGCCGTTTTTCGCGGCCCCGGCGCTCGCCGCCACCCCCGCTCCCGCCATTGCTGCACGCACCACGTTTGATGGCCAGATTCGCAACAATTCCCTGTCGATCAGCCCGGATGAGAGCATGGCGGTCGTCTCTTACAGCGAACGTTCGGAAGTCGTCGTCTATGACTTGCGCTCCGGCACGGTCCGCGGCACGCTCAGCGACTTCGTCACGCCGCGTAACATCGATTTCGCCCCGGATGGCGAAAGCTTCTATGTTTCCGACAGCAGCCGCGGCGAAGTCGTGCGCATCGACGCGCGCAGCTTAAAACCCGTCAAGCGCCTCGCCGCTGGCCCCGGCGCCTTTGGCACGGTGCTGAGCAAGGACGGACAGAGCCTGTTCGTCAACAATCAGGCCAACAGCACGGTCACCCGTTTTAATACCGCGAACGGCATAGCGAGCGCCGTGATCACCGGATTTGCTCAACCTCGCCAAGGTGTGCGCCTGAGCCCCGATGGGCTTACGCTCTACGTTACCAACTTCCTCGGCGACAAGGTCACCGTCGTCGATACCCAGAGCAACAAGGTCGTCGGCGAAATCACCGGCTTCAACAAGATTCGCGCCATCTCGGTCAGCGCCGATGGCAAGACCCTGTTCGCGGCCAACAGCGGAAGCAACAGCGTGGCCGTGGTCGATATCGCCCAGCGCGCAATCACCGCCACGGTCAGCGTCGGCAATGACCCCTACGGCGCCGCGCTGTCCCCGGATGGGCGCTTTGTGTATTCCGGCAACCTGGCCGACAACAGCGTTTCGGTCATCGAGGTCGCTACCCTCAAGGTCGTCTCGACCATCACCGGGTTCAAGCAGCCGCGCCAAGCCATCGTGTTTACTCGCGACAACCGCCTAGCCTATGTATTGAACGAGGACCTGAGCATCGCCAAGGTGGATCGCGGTAGCCAGCAAGTCATCGCGACCATTGGCGGTAAAGCCGCCGCGCAGTAAGGGCGCTTTCTTATACCTTGCCACTCGATTTAACGGGTGGCATTTTTTTCGCCAACGCGCGACGCTCACGCAAGTCAATGCGTGCGCGCCCGCGATGACGTCGTCACGCAGCGTTACACCGCGTGACACAGATGCTGACATCGTCTCTCCAGGGTG
>CAZHFS010000358.1:0-3378 GCA_964531885.1 uncultured Propionivibrio sp. | reverse complement strand
TTAGGGACAGACACTCATGGCCAACAGCGCACAAGCCCGCAAGCGTGCTCGCCAAGCCGTCAAGCAACGTGCCCACAACGTCAGCCTGCGCTCCACTCTGCGCACGGCCGTCAAGCGTGTGCAAAAGGCGATCGTCGCTGGCGACAAGGCTGCTGCTCAAAGCATCTATCAGGAATCGGTTTCGGTGATCGACCGCATTGCGGACAAAAAGATCATCCACAAGAACAAGGCTTCGCGCCATAAGAGCCGCCTTTCGGCTCAGATCAAGGCCTTGGTTGCCTGATCGCTCGACGAAGCACATTAAAAACGGCGTCCTTGGACGCCGTTTTTGTTTGCCTGTCGTCTCGCATGCTGTAGGCGATGCGATGTGTGCAGGCGTGAGCGTGTGTGCTCTTGTGCGTAGTTTGCCCCAGCTTAGGCGGCAGCCATTTGTGCTTCTTCGTTTTTGTATTTGCTGCGGATCGGGCAGGAGGCTTCGATCAGCTGCAGGTCATTGTCAACGGCAAAGTTGAGGACGAAACGGTAGGCCATCGGGTCGGCGTCGTAAAGGTCGCCATCAACGAAAACGGCTTTGGCGTCGTTATAGAAGCCTGGGCTGACGAAAGGCGAGTACTTCATGCGCTTTTCGGTGCAGAAAGCGGACAGGACGCCGCTGAGTCTTTCGGCCCAGTCGCTTGGACGGAAACGTTTGCCCTCGCTCGTCAGGCCCACAATGATGTACGGGGTGTTTGAAGAGAATCGCATGGCTGTGGTCGTTCAAAAAAGATTAATAAAAACAGGCTTGTTTTACAGGATTTGTTTCGACATGTTATGCGCGCGATCTTAGCAGAAAGACCATGGCAGCGGACTGGATAATCACATAATAAAAATCAATTTCGAATTATGAGATTTTTGCGGCTAAAGCGTTGATTTCTTGTCTTGGAAATGAGGGTTCTTTCTTTGTTTTATTTGATAAACAGCAAGTTGAGCTTGATTGTGTAAAAAGCGCTGCATATAGTTTCCCTATCTCCATGAAAAGACGTTGATTTGAAATGACCATCGCTTCCGTGCCGACAAAGTATGGTTTTCGTATCCGTACGCGCAGTGGCGTGGTCGTTGAAAATTTGCTCATTTCTGGGCGTGACCGCGAGGAGGCCGAGCGTAAATTAAGGCAGGTGTACGTCGGCTGCGAGATTCTGGAGGTCCGCCAACTAGGAGAAATGGTGCGGCGGGAGTTGGGGCCAAGCTACGAGGATGTCGTTGATCTGATCGCCGATCAGGAGAGTGGTAGTCAGGGGCGCAGTCCTCTTCAGCGCCAGTGATTTGCATGCTTCAGATTAATTTCTGGCTCAGCAGCTCCGAGTATAGTTCAGCATAATTGCGTGCGCCCGGGCTGTTTGGGTTGTGGCTGAAAACGTCGCAGCGCTTGGATGGGCTTTCTGCAATCGCGACGTTTTCTGCGATCACGGTGCAGCAGACTTCTTTGCCGAAGCGTTCGGTCAGTTGGTGGCGCACGTCTTCGCTCATTTTGCGTCGGCGATCAAAGCGGGTGAGCAGGTAGCGTCGCTCCACGCGTCGCTTGAGTACCGGTTCAAGGATTTCCAGGGTGCGTGTCATCTGCTCGGCGGCCTGTAGAGACAGGTAATCTGTCGATACCGGAATGAGCAGCAAGTCGCAGGCAAAGATGGCGTTGAGTGACAGAACCCCGACGTAAGGGCAGCAGTCGATCAGGGTGGTCTGTGCTGCCTGGCCGGGTATGGTTTCGTCGATGTGGTCAAGGCCGGAACGCAGTTTGTTGAGAATCGCGGGGCCCTTGCCGAAGATTGAGTCGACCTTGATCATCTGCTGGTGCGATGGGATCAGGCGGCCGATTCCATCCCAGGTCAGGGTGATGTCGGCGAGGTTGCGTTTGCCTTCGTAGAAGCCGAAAAGGCTGCGCGCCGAATCGCGTGGTGGCTCGCCGTAGATCCCTGACAGATGGCATTGCGGATCGAGATCCAGTAAGAGCGGCTGTCCGCCGTTCCGGGCAATGGCGGCGGCGAGGTTGAGCGTCGTGGTCGTTTTTCCAACGCCGCCCTTTTGATTGAATACGGCAATGCGCATGGCGCATTGTAGCCTGAGTTTTTGTGTGCGGAGGAGTCTTCTTTCTTAGTGGATTATCTATACATGCACCATGTTTTGTCTTAAACTCGTCAGTCCTGCGGAATTGGCGCGATGGGCTTCCGGCTCAGGCTGGTAGCGGCAGCAAAGAGACCGTTTTTGGTGCGGCGGCGCAAGCCGCCGTTTCAGTTTAATGGGCCTCAAAGGGGTGTTTGAAATGTCGCATGTCATGAATACGTATGCCCGCTTGCCAGTTGCTTTCAGTCACGGTGACGGAAGCTGGGTTACCGATACTGAAGGAAAAATCTATCTCGATGCTCTCTCGGGTATCGCGGTCAATACGCTGGGGCACAATCATCCCGAGTTGGTCGCAGCGATCGCTGCGCAGGCGGGCCGTTTGTTGCATTCCTCGAATCTTTATCAGATGCCCTTGCAGGAGTCCCTGGCCGACCGCCTGTGTTCGATTTCCGGCATGAGCGAGGTTTTCTTCTGTAATTCCGGCTGTGAGGCAAACGAGGCGGCGATCAAACTGGCCCGTTTCTACGGCAACAAAAAGGGGGTTGTGAACCCGACCATCATTGTGATGGAAAAGTCTTTCCACGGGCGGACGATGGCAACGCTCTCTGCTACCGGAAACTACAAGATCCAGGCTGGATTCGAGCCGCTGGTTTCGGGCTTTGTGCGCGTGCCGTATAACGATCTTGAGGCGATCCGCGAGGTTGCCAAGCACAACGCTTCCATCGTTGCCGTGATGTACGAGGCGGTGCAGGGTGAAGGTGGGATTCACATGGCCGATCTCGATTATCAGCGTGGTGTGCGCCAGCTATGTGACGAAAATGGCTGGTTGATGATCTGTGATGAGGTTCAGTGTGGTATCGGGCGTACCGGGCCGTGGTTTGGCTTCCAGCATGCCGGCATCGTTCCCGATGTGGCCACCCTGGCCAAGGGCTTGGCCGGTGGGGTGCCGGTCGGTGCCTGCCTGGCAAGCGGCAAGGCTGCCGGGTTGTTTGGTCCTGGCAATCATGGTACGACCTTTGGCGGCAATCAGCTGGCGATGACTGCGGCGCTGACGACGCTTGATGTGGTCGAAAAGGAAGGTCTGCGTGAGAACGCAGTGCGTATCGGTCAGCTGATCAGAGACGAACTCAAAGTGGCGCTTGCCGATCTTCCGGGGGTTGTTGGTATCCGCGGAAATGGCCTGATGATCGGTATCGAGCTTGACCGCCCGTGCGGGCCGATTGTCGTGAAAGGCCTGGAGGCGGGTGTTTTGATCAACGTCACGGCCGACAATGTCGTTCG
>CAZHFS010000357.1:0-3388 GCA_964531885.1 uncultured Propionivibrio sp. | reverse complement strand
CCTACAAGGTAACGACCAAGGACATCATCCTCGATGTGCAGGAACAGGAAGTCATCACCCGCGACAACGCGGTGATCGTGGTCAATGCCATCGCCTTCATCAAGGTCACCGACCCGGTCAAAGCCGTTTACGGCGTCGAGGACTACGCGGAAGCCATCCGCAATATGATCATGACCACGCTGCGCTCGATCGTCGGCGAGATGGAACTCGACCAGGCGCTGTCGCAGCGCGACATGATCAAGGCCCGGCTCAAGGCCGGCGTCGCCGACGAAGCGCTCGACTGGGGCCTGACCGTCAAATCGGTCGAAATCCAGGACATCAAGCCTTCGGAATCGATGCAACGCGCCATGGAACTGCAAGCAGCCGCTGAGCGCGAACGCAAGGCCATGGTCACCAAGGCCGAAGGCGAGAAGCAGGCGATGATCCTGACCGCCGAAGCGCGCCTCGAATCGGCCAAGCGCGATGCCGAGGCGCGGGTGATGCTCGCCGAAGCCTCCTCGCAAGCCATCGCCAAGGTCGCCCTGGCGCTCGGCGAAAGCCAGACCCCGATGCTCTACCTGCTCGGCGAAAAGTACGTGGCCAGCCTCGGCAAGCTCGCCGAATCACCCAACGCCAAGACCGTACTGCTCCCGGCAGACCTGCAGGCCACCCTGCGCGGACTGTTGCAGAATTTCTCCAAAACATAAGCCAAGTGCGGCCGAGCCGCCTTCATTACCCTCATGCCAGACAATCCCCTGCTGCGCGGCTACCTGGCCGCCGCCGCAACCCTCCTGATGTGGACGGGTTTTTCACTGTTCTCCCGCTACGCAGGCACCAGTGTTCTCACGCCCTACGACGTCTTCGCCCTGCGCCTCGCGACTGCCGCGCTCGTGCTCTTGCCCTTTTCGCCGCGCCTGCTCGGCAAGAACGCCTGGCGCGACCCGCGCCTGTGGCTGCTGGCCACGCTCGGCAGCCTGCTCTACTGCCTCTTCGTTTATACCGGCTTCCGCTACGCGCCGGCGGCGCACGGGGCCATCCTGCTGTCGGGCATGCAGCCTTTCCTGATCAGCGCCATCCTGCTCATCGTCGATGGCACCCGCCCCAACCGGATGCGTTCGTTTGGCCTCCTGTGCATTGCGCTCGGCATCCTGTGCGCCGCAACGCCCTATTTCCACGGACTATCGCCGGCGGTTGCCTTCGGTGACCTGCTGATTTTCACCGGCTCGGTACTGTGGGCGATCTATAGCGTCCTCGCCAAACGCTGGGGGTATTCGCCCTGGACGCTGACCTGCGCCGTGGCGCTGATCCCCGCCGTTCTCTACCTGCCGGTTTACGCGCTCTGGCTGCCCAAGGCACTCGATGAGGCGCCACTTGCCCTGATCATCACCCAAGGGCTCTACCAGGGCATCGTGGCTACCATCCTGGCCATGCTGGCCTACCTCAAGGCCATTTCCATCCTCGGCACCGAACGCGCCGCGGTTTTCCTCGCGCTGGTGCCGATCACCACCGGTCTCGCCGCCATCCCCTTGCTTGGCGAATCACTCAACGCCTGGCTGCTGGCCGGCCTCGTCTTTGTTTCGATGGGGTCATTCATCGCCTCGCGCTTTGGCGGCACAACCACGGGGAAATAGGGATTTCCTCCGTTAAGGACCGTGCGGGCGATTGCCTGCCCGTCAATCGCCCGCCTGGCGACCTGACGATCGGGTAACACAATGCCTACAGATCAATCGGGACGGTCACCGTAAAATCGCCCATGACGTTTTTTTGACGCAGCGTTTTCCGGAACCCTTTTCAAGTTTAAGGAGATTGCCATGCTGAACTTCACTTTCTACAACCCGACCCGTGTCCTGTTTGGCGCAGGCCGTATCGCCGACCTCGGGCGCGAGATCGCCGCGGGCAGCCGCGTGCTGATCACCTACGGCGGCGGCAGCATCGTCAAGACCGGCACGCTCGACGAAGTCAAAACCGCGCTCAAGGAATGCACGGTCTTCGAATTCGGCGGCATTGAACCCAATCCGACCTATGAAACCTTGATGCAGGCCGTTGAACTGGCTCGCCGCGAGAAAATCGACTTCCTGCTCGCCGTCGGCGGCGGCTCGGTGATCGACGGCACCAAGTTCATTGCCGCGGCCATCCCCTTTGTCGGCGAGCCGTGGGACATCCTCGCCAAACGTGGCAAGATCCTGAGCGCCACCCCGCTTGGCTGCGTACTCACCCTGCCCGCAACCGGATCGGAGACGAACAGCGGCGCGGTGATCACCAAAAAGGCCACGCACGACAAGCTGGTCTTCGGCCATCCGCTCGTCTTCCCGCGTTTTGCCGTGCTCGACCCGACCAAAGCCCTCACCCTGCCCCCGCGCCAGGTGGCCAACGGCGTGGTCGACGCCTTCGTGCATATCGTCGAGCAGTACCTCACCTACCCGGCCGACGCCAAGGTGCAGGACCGCTTCGCCGAAGGCCTTCTGCTCACGCTGCTTGAAGACGGCCCGCGCGCGCTTTCCGAACCGGACAACCTCGATGTGCGCGCCAACCTGATGTGGACCGCGACGCTCGCCCTCAACGGCCTGATCGGTGCCGGCGTACCCAACGACTGGGCGACGCACATGCTCGGCCACGAGATCACCGCGCTCCACGGCGTCGATCACGCACGCACCCTGGCCGTCATCCTGCCTGCAATGTTGCAGGAGCGGCGCGCCGCCAAACGCGAAAAACTCCTGCAGTACGCCGAGCGGGTGTGGAACCTTACCGAGGGTGACCCGGAGGCCCGCATCGACCTGGCCATCGAACGCACGCGCGACTTCTTTGAACGGATGGAGATCAAGACCCGGCTCGCCGACTACGGCATCGGCCGCGACGCCATCCCGGCGCTGGTCGCCCAACTCGAACGGCACGGCATGACCGCGCTCGGCGAACGCCGCGACTTCACGACGGACGCCGCGCGCAAGGTCTTTGAGCGCGCGGCCTGAGCGACCCCGCAACCCACCAACGCCGCCGCGCTCCGCACGCGGCGGCTTTTTTTGCCAAAGGTACGGGACAAAACGCTCTCTACCGGCTGCCGCCGCCCCTCCCCAGCCCGGCTCACCCCATCCCAATTTCGATGAACCGGCCTGCCTGACGCAGGCTATGGCCACGCATGGCAATTCGTACCCAGGCCATCTATGGTGAAAGATTCCTCTTGTCCGGAGTCCGCCATGACCACCGAAGCCAAGCGTCTCGCCAGCGCCGAGAAGCCTGAAAGCCCTTGGAAAAAATGGGGCCCCTACCTCAGCGAGCGGCAGTGGGGCACCGTCCGCGAGGACTACAGCGAAAACGGCAACGCCTGGGATTACTTCTCGCACGACCAGGCCCGCTCGCGGGCCTACCACTGAGATCGGAAGAGCGTCGTGTAGGGAAAGAGTGTGCCTCTATG
>CAZHFS010000356.1:0-3400 GCA_964531885.1 uncultured Propionivibrio sp. | reverse complement strand
TCGTCCGACTTGTTGGTAATAGGCGACCACGGAACCTGGCATTTGGTAGTGAATTACAAACGCCAAGTCAGGCTTGTCGTAGCCCATGCCAAGGGCTGTGGTCGCGACAAGCGCTTTAACCTGGTTTTCTTGCAGTGCCTGCTCTAACTCTTCCCGCCGATCTCCTGTCTTACCGGTATAGGCCTCGACGGAGAATCCGCGCGTCTTCAGCCAATCTGCCAGCTGATTTGCATCTCGAATCGTCAGCGTGTAGATGATTCCGTGACCTTCGAGTGAATCGAGCTGTTGTGCTATCCATGCCATGCGGACAGCCTGACTAGGCAATCGCATGGTTTGCAAAGTGAGGGAGCTACGGTTCAGATCGCCCCGCAGCACCTTCATATTGGGCCCAAGAACAGCGACGAGGTCCTCCATGACGCGGTTGTTGGCGGTGGCGGTTGTGGCCAACAGACGTAGATTGGCGGGGAGGGATCTAGCTATACGTTCCAATAGTCTGTAATGCGGGCGGAAGTCATGTCCCCAGTCAGATATGCAGTGCGCTTCATCAATCACCATGAGCGATATCTGTCCGGCGATACCGGCTAATACCTGCGTGTTGAACCAGTCGTTACCAAGCTTCTCGGGGGCAATAAGCAGGATGTCGACTTCGTTCCGCCTGAGTTTGGCTTCAACTTCACGCCACTCATCTTGGTTGTCAGAGTTGATCGTGGCCGCGCGCACGCCCATGCGCTCGGCTGCAGCGATTTGGTTTCGCATCAGCGCCAGCAATGGGGAGATCAACAATGCCGGGCCGGAACCCCCTTCCCGAAGCAGTTTGGTGGCGATGAAGTAGACGAAACTCTTACCCCATCCGGTCTTTTGGACAACGAGCAGACGACCCTTTCCATCAACCACGTGACTAATGGCGTATTCCTGGCCATCCCGAAAGTTGGCGCTTGGTTGGCCAGAGCCGATGCGCAGCAGCTCTAAAGCCCGTTGATGGCTATACGGCATTGTTATTGTTCTCCCCTATCCAGCAGTAGTCTGGTTCTTAATCCATTGGTCGATGTCCGATCGCAAGAAGCGCCAGGTTCCCCCCACCTTGAAGGCCGGTATCTTTTTCGCGCCAGCGAGGCGGTACACGGTCCGCTCGTTGACCTTCAGATAGTCCGCGACCTCCTTGATCGTCAGGATTGAGCCATCGCTGGAATTTGTAGCCATAGCGGTCGCCAGATGCAAAAAACGTCAAGATAGTTCAATCCTGTTCAAATGACAACGCGTTTGACGAAATTTCCGGCCGAAATGTCTCCAAAACACCAGTGGGAGAGCTACTTGCGAATCACGTGGCCTGGATCCGGGACGGTGGGATCACTCTGAATTCCCCCTCAACCAGGAAAACAGTTGCCCCGACAGCGTTGGCTTTTCTGGTTCGGGCGGTTGGGCGGGTTTGTCGAGGATGATCCAACGCGTCATGAAGAAGGTGCCGATGCCAAGATCGGGCTTCACAATGACGTAGCCCTCCCGCAGTTCCGGATTACCCCAGTCGCTTTGCCAGTTAGCGCTAAATGTCCAGAGTCGATCGCCATCCGCCATCTGACCGACGAACTCGCGCCATGCCGCATTGAGGTGGCCAAAGGGTAAATCCGGTACAGCGCCTAGTGGATCGAAGACCTTCTCCTTCGCTTCGATGTCGACAACTTCCACAGGATTGCCGAGATGCTCGGTTTCAACCTGGAAGACCTTCTCGACATACGGCTGAACCGGATACAGATGCTCCTTGATGGCGAAGTAAATCAAAAATGGCCATCCCAGGATCACAAGCGAAATGGCAACGAAAGGTGCCAAGAACCATTCAATAAATTTGTCACCGAGCGTCGTGGGCTTCGATTCGAAAAGCGATCGCAATGACGAAGGTTCTGAGTCCTCACCCTTCCGCTTTTTCAGGTAACGGTTGATGGGGGGCATCACCAGCAGAATGACAATGCCGATGCCACAGTAGACCAAGAAGAAATCCAACCAGCTCATTTGGCCTCATCCTCTTCAGTCCGACTGGCTCGGGGGAATATGGTCATGGCACCGACGCCATAACCTTCCGGTCCCCCTTCGCCTTCAACCGTTCCGTTGTGGCGGATCTTGGTCGCGACAACGACACCGCGTTCCAGATCAATGAACAGATCGGATTCGTAGGTGCTGCCAAAGCCCATATGGACGTATTCGATCTGGCGCCCTTGCGGCACCCGAATGGTTCCCGAGTACCAGTGCGCGAAGACTCGATCCGGGTAATCCGGGAAGATGTCGGCCAGGGTAGCTTCACCGCCGCCTTCAAGCTGGCCGTGAAGGCCAATCAGATACAGGCGGCCGTCCAGGATTTCCCACGTACCCGTGTAGCCGCGCCAGAGCGCCGTGCAGTACCAGGTATCAAAATTCGGACGCTTGCCGCCGAAGGCAAAGTAATCGGATAGTGGGGTCGAGCACATGCTGACCTCTTTGCCTTCATAGATGAGCGATTCGGCGATCTGGGCGGTCATTTAGCAAATACCTTGTTATGTCAGGATCAGGAATCCCGTCGCTCTTCGCCTGGCCGAAGCAGCACGCCGACGGCTGTGACACCTGCCTGCGCCATGGCGCGGATCTGATCCGTCACCCAGCCGAGCTCGCCATCGATGTTTTCCAGGGCAGCCAAGGACTCGGCATGCTTGCCAAGTTCTCGTAATGCTTCAGCTTTCATAAGTTGGTCTTGCCCTTGATCATCATCGAGCAAGGCAATCAACTGTTCGAGGTTGGCGTCAAATCCACCAGGACGTTTCACCTGACCCTTCGTATCGGAGATTCGGTGGGCCTGGTTGTAGATGTGCCATGTCTGCATGCACAAGTAGCGCAGGCGATCACGATCCTCTGTCTGAAGTATCAGTTCGGCAAGGGCATCTGGCGCGGCATCTTCGACCGCAGGCGCGTCTTTGTAGCCCTCCGGCAACGGGTCCTCCGAATCATCACGGTACGAGCCGTAAGTCCAGTGCTCGCCAAGATCCTCGGCATCTTCGACGAAAAATGGCTTGGAACATGACGGGCATCGGGTTGCCTGAACCGCACGGGGCATCATCGGTGCGTCGAGGTAGCCGTCACTCCACAAGGTCGATCCGAAGGTGTTGCCGGAGCCAATCGTCCAGCGCCGGAGAACGGTTTTGCAATGAGGGCAAGAAAAGAAGTGGTCTGGTCCGGGTGTGGTCATTTCAGTGCTCCGTTATTGAATGCGGTCATCATCGAGGATGTGGGGCTCCTAGAGTGAGCCCGAGCGTGCCATCAATGACGAGAGCCCGAGATTGCATCGGGCAGTTCGCACATCCCTTTCTTCATGTACGCCACCAAACGCGCTGTCGTTCATCGCCTATCGCTATCGGGTCAGCCAGCTTTCGTACGTGGG
>CAZHFS010000355.1:0-3412 GCA_964531885.1 uncultured Propionivibrio sp. | reverse complement strand
ATAGCTTCAGGTGACTGGAGTTCAGACGTGTGCTCTTCCGATCTCAAGGATTTCGAGGGTCACAATCTTGGCCACGGTTGGCTCCTTCAGGTGTTGGGGTAAGCGAGGACGGTGCAACGAACGGGGTTGGTGCGCTTGACGCTCAGTTCGGAGCCATCGGGGAAGCGGTACTGATCGGTGTCGAGCACCGGGTCAGCCGTGAAGACGCCGCCATGGCACAGGGCGATCTGTACCGTCGGGTTCGGCTCCTGGCCCTCCAGAACGATGGCAACCTGTTCGGCGATGCAGGGCGGGTTGTAGAGCACCGGCGGGCAGCCCACGCCGGGGAAGTTGCGGTCGCCGGCGCGGACGGCGGCTATCTCGGCCTCGTCGGCTGCCTTGTACCCGGGGTGCGCCCGTTCGCGCGCCTTGCAGGGCGAGCAGATGGTGTCCTGATTGAACTTGCTCATGATGGAAGACACCTTCGCCAGATCGGCGCCGCAGCGCTCACAGTGAGTAGGCCAGTGGCTCATGCTGCTTTCCTTCCGTACTGGATGTTGAGGGCATCGGCGATCGCCTCGGCAATCTCCTTCGTGGGGCAATCGGCCAGGTTGTCGATCGACTGGTCGAACAGGACCCCATAGACGCCCCAGGCCGAAATGTTGGGATCGTCTTCGGTGGTGGTTTCGTGGCAGACCGCAGCAACCTCGGTCAGGGAATCGGGCGGGATCGGTAGGCCATTGGCGCACAGGGCAACCACGCCCCGCACGACGAAGCGGCGATAGATGGAAAGGTCCATGGGGTCCTCGGTCAGGGCAGTTGGGAGAGTTCGATGAGCAGGTCAGCCGCTTCGGACACACCCATGTCCAAGTGCTCGGTGACCACTCGCTCGTTGCAGGCCAGCGCAAAGGCCTTTTCGGGCACGTTCAAGCCGGTCCGCTGCATCTCCTTCAACTCGCGCAGCAGATCGACGGAAAAACGCCCTGCAGGGGTGTCCGTGACGTCCTGCCAGCACCAAGAGAAGGCACCGATGGCGTAATACTTCTGGCCATTGATGGTTTCGGCCTCGAAGACCTCGGGCGGATCTTCTTCATCCTGATCCTCGGAACGGAAGAGGAAGGCATCCTTGTCGGCGTCGTAGGAGATGCTGCCGCAGAACTCGCTATCGTTGTTGAGCGCGGTCAGCCGGTTGGCCTCCTCGAAGGAAAACATGGGGCAAGCCCATCCGTTCCAGCGTTGTCCGGCAGTGATGCCGTGGAACAGGCCTTCGATGGCGTCGATGGCAAATACGGCAGGGGTGTGAGGCATGGTTCGTTCTCCTGTTGCTGATGAGAACAAGATACCGATGCCAACAGCCTATTTCTGGGAAACTTCTATTTAGGGTAGAGCCAGGCCAGAAGGGCCGCCGAGCCGCCGTGTTGGGGCGGTATCGGGCCGCCTTTATACCGTCCAGCATGGAAATCCTCGACCCGCTTTTTCCATGCGCCGGTACGCCGCTCCGCCGGGTCCAAGTGAAGCCGCTGCAAGGTATGGATCAGGTGGCCGAAGAAAGCCGGGTGGCTGTCGTGGATCAGGTTGAGGACACTCACCGGGTTCGGATAGCGCGTCCCCACAGGACACCACAGGCGGGATGCCTCGATGGCGCAGACCAGGGCGGCCCAGGACCTCACCGTTTCGTAGGGAATGGCTCCCTTGCGCTGGATGATGGCCCGGATGTCTTCTTCCAGCACGGTCCACGACACTTGCTCGGCCTGAACCCGGCTACAGAGGGCGATGTGATCCACCCGGCGCTTCTCTTCCTGGGCGTCGAAAAGGCTTGCGGTCTGGGCCTCGGGATCAAGCCGCAGGCTGGCGAAAGGCACCAGGTCATGCTCCTCCTGCTGGTAGGGGACCAGGGTGGTGTAGCCGTCCTCCTCGGAATGATGAATGTCGAGGGTGGGGCGCAACCGATAGACCGAGAACAATGCTTCGCCGGCGTCCTCGGACGCCCGGGCACATTCCTCGTCCACAAGGAACAGGTGCTGCTGATTTGCACAGAAGGTGTCGGCGTGGAGCGTGCGCCAGTGCTCGTCCGGGAGCTGGTCGAAGACCCAGATCAGGATGGCGCCCTGGCTGCGGTAGAAAGCGGTCCGTTCCGCGACAACGGCTGGGTAGGTGTTCGAGACTTGGGCCTCGAAGACGACCGGCAGGCCGGCCCAGGACGTCGCGACATCCGGCTTTCGCCATCCTTCGTCGAAGGTTCGCCAGGTCTGCTCGATGACCGGCTCCGTGAAACGGGAATCGGACGCGACGATGCGGCGGATCAACTCCTTCGTCCGTCGATGCCGGGCACCTTCGCGCTGTCCCTGGTAGCGCATTCGATCCAGTTCCTTGAGGGAAAGGTGCCGGTCCTCTTGATACTGGCAATTCGCCCGTTCCGCCGCTGACTTTTCCTTGTGCGCGAAAAAGTGGCCGCCCAAGGCGTGCTTCTTGAGAATGACGGGGTGGCCGCAACTGAAACAGGTGAAGGGCGCCTCGCCGGCGCTTTGTCGAAGCTGGGGCCGAAGGGCATGTATCTGGCCCTCTGTCTGGGTCTGAATCCACGGCCGAACCTCGATCACTTCCCCGTCGCTGGCGCGCCGGACCATCTCTACTTGCAGAGCGTCCGTGGCGGAAGCCAGCTGATCGGGATCGAATGCGAGGTTCATGCCGGTAAGTATATGTCCTCGCCCTTCTCAGGTCAGATATCGGGACGGTCGACGAACTTGTCGATCAGCTCCCCGAGATCGCGCCGGTCCACCAGGTCGAACTCGCTGAAGAAGACGCGCTTGTCCTCGGTGCTGCCATGCTCGTCGCGGAAGGCGGTCAGCAGCGGATCGGCCGGCTCGCCGATAAAGCGATGGCCGCATTCGTAGTCGTAGAAGCCGCGCGTCACCTTCACCGTCGCTTCGGGATGCGGATAGGGCGTGTCGAAGGTGCCGTTGGAAAGGCGCGTGCCGCCGCTGGGGCCGGTATAGCAGAACTCCTTGATCTTCACTTCCATGGTTAGGCTCCTGAGCTGGCGGCGACGAACTTGCCCACGATCACGACCGACTGTGCGGCATGGACTGGGTTCTTCGTCTCCCGATTGATGAAGGTGGGGGTGTAGTAGGGGTTGTACGTGGTATCCGTGCCGCCGGCGGCCAGGATCGCGCTGTGCTTTTCCGTCAGGGACGGGGAAGGAGTTGCATCCAGGCTGACCTGGACGATGCGCCCACGTACCGTGGCATGGACGTTCTTGGCCCGCTCGCGGATAACCCGCTGGCGCCCGGCTTCGGACACGCGGAAGGTGCAGCCTTCCAGCTCGATGGCGCTTACATGGCCAACGACGCGACCCTTGTCAGGCCCCTCGGCCGCGCGGACCGACAGAAAGCCGGTCTTGTGCAAGTTGAGGTAGCAGTCACAGAGAAGTCCA
>CAZHFS010000354.1:0-3431 GCA_964531885.1 uncultured Propionivibrio sp. | reverse complement strand
ATTATGTGGAGTTGATGGTTATGCATAGTTGGTTTCCTTTCTGGTTGAAGTTACGGGGTAGCGGGTTGGGTGGACTGCGCATAAAAGGCGGTGTCGCCCCCATTTATGACGACAGCGCCAACGGCTTCTATCGTCGGAACGCATCGTCAGCGTTGGCGAACGCGCTCGGATGCAGAGAAGCGATCAGCGCATCGGTGGCTTTGAAACGGCCCGTGCGCAGTTTCGGCGCCACGATGGACTCCAGGGCCTCCAACTTCACGGACGGATCGGCCCGCGTGTAGACCTCGGTGGTCTGAATGCTCGCGTGGCCAAGCCACAACGAGACCTTGCGCAGATCCTTGGTCGCCTGCAGTACTGTCAGCGCGCAGGTGTGGCGCAGCACATGGGGCGATACCCGCTTCTGCGACAGAGATGGGCAGACGGCAGTTGCGGCCCTGACATGCTTGCCCAGGATGTACTCGAACCCGGATCGCGTCATGGCCTCACCGCGCGCGTTGACAAACAGATGAGAGGACGTGAGGCTTCCCCGCACCGCCAGCCAGGCACGCACCGCCGTCGCGGTCTGTTTCCATAACGGCAGGCAGCGTTCCTTGCGCCCCTTGCCCTCAACGCGGATGCTGGCATCTGGCTGCAGTCGCAAATCTGCAATCTGCAGGCCGATCAGTTCGGATACGCGCAAGCCCGCCGCGAAGCACAAATGCAACATGGCACGATCCCGGATGCCTTCGCGGCTCGTGGGAACCGGTGCATCCAGGATGGCCTGCATCTCTGCAACCGTCAGATGTTTGACCAATCTGATCTCCGTCTTCTTGGCTGGGATGGCCAGTACACGCTGGATCTGATCGAGCGCTGCTGGCAGCCGGTATTGCATGAACCTCATGAACGACTTGATGGCCGCCAGACGAATGTTCCGGGAGTTCGCACCGTTGCCACGACGGCGCTCGAGATGAGTCAAGAAATCGGCAACCAGCGTGACATCGATCTGCTCAAAGCACAGCTTCGCCGGTGATGTCTTGAGCCGATCTGCCGCAAACTCGAACAGCAACTTGAATGCGTAGGCATAGGACTCACGCGTGTTGCGACTGGCATTGCGTTCCTCTATCAGGCGCTGTCGCAGAAACGCGGTAATGTGGGGAGCGATCGAGGTCATGACGCGTTCTCCACATGGCGCTCGCAACAGGATGCGATGTCCCGCAGCAACTCCGGTGTCGCCTGCAGATACCAGTAGGTCGCCGCAGCGTCCACATGCCCGAGGTAGGTGGACAGCGCCACCATGTGGCGGGCGATCTGCTCACGCCCGTCTGGACAGGTTTGTAACGCTCTCACCGCAAAGGTGTGCCGCAGTGAATGGGGGGTGATGCGTGGCAGACCGGCACCTTGCGGCAGGCCGATGCGCTTGACCAACTCGCGGAATATGCCGTCCACGCACTCCCGGATCAGCGGCGTGCCCCGCAAGGATACGAACACGTGGTCGTCCAGCGGCGCGAACGCCCGCCTTTGCGACAGATACTGCTCCAGTACGGCGCGGGCACTGTCGTGCAGCACCACCAGCCGACTCTTGCGGAACTTGGTATTGCGAATGAGCAAGCCGTCGGGCGTGATGTCCGCATAACGCAACCTGAGGGCTTCCGATATCCGCAAGCCGGTCGAGGCGAGCAGGCCGAACAAGGTGCCGTAGATTGCTCCAAGCAGCGGGCTCTTGCCGTAACCTCTGGCCGCCTGTAGCAGACGCGCTACCTCACCCTGACTCAGGATGTAGGGCGTTCGCCGTGGCCAGGTCTCGCTACCGAATACGGGCGGCGGAACCTCGTGTCGCGGATCATCGACGTGGGCATGGCGTGCGAACCGGATGACGATCCACAGGCGGTGGGCGCGTTGCGGCACCTTGGCCACCAGGCCAGCCCATTCGATGGCGGTGCTGGCACGCACGTAGTGCTCACCTCTGGCATCGACGTAAGCGGCGAAGCTGCACAGCAGTCCAGCCTGGGCCTCAAATTTGAAGCCCGCCGCCCGGCGTACCTCGATGTAGTTCTGTACGGTCTGGCTCAGCATGGCAGCACCTCCGGCCACGGTTGGGCCAGTTCGCGCAGGGCGACGATATCGACCTTGGCGTAGATTTGCGTGCTGACCGTCGACTGGTGGCGTAATACGGCCGCTATATCCTGCAGGCTCGCTCCCTGACGCAGCATGGACGAGGCTGCCGAGTGCCGCAGCACATGCGCCGCCCCGCGCACCTGAACGTCGACTCCTGCCCGCCGCAGCGCCAGCTTGGCGACATCGGAAACGCCGCGCGCATCTCGGAACGGTCGGAACGGAGCGATTGCTCGAACGAACATGCAATCGGAAGTGGTCGCCGGGCGCCCGTGCAACAGATAGTCCACGATACCGTCACCCACCTCCTGTGTCAGCGGCAGCAGCGTTTGCCGCCGGTTCTTACCACACACGCTGAGCGTGGCCGAACGCCAGTCGATGTCATCAAGGCGAAGTTGCACCACGTCGCCCGCGCGCAGCCCCATCCGCGCCAGCAGCAGCAAAATGGCACGGTCTCGTTTGCCGACTGGTGTTCGGCTGTCAGGGCTGGCCAGGACGCGCTCGACTTCTTCCGCCTGCAGATACCGGGGCAGCGAAGACAGGCGCCAGTAGGCAATGTCCGGGATGGCCTCTTCCAGGCCGACCGGGCACTGACCATCGGCGATCAGAAAGCGGACGAACATACGCAAAGCCGAGGTCGTCGACTTCACACGGGCGGTTCCGCCGTTCCGTCCGAGTTCCAGAATGAACTGTCGCAGGTAAGCGGAGTTGAGCTTGCTCGGATCATCACCCAGGTCCAAGAGCAGGCGATGCAGGTAGTCGCCGTAATCGCGAAGTGTGCGATCAGATGTTCCCCGTTGCTCGCGCATCCAGCGGCAGAAGGACTTCCACAGATCAGAGGGAGTTGTTTCCTCCTGACTGCTACCAACCGTGCATAGCGGACGATCTTGCAGGAAGGCGTTGAATGCGCGGATGCCCCGCATGAGCTTGTCTCGCTGCATGCCGACAAAGCCGACGCATCGGCACCGCCCAAGATGCCCTACAAACCCACTCATGACTTCGACGTCGATCTCGCTGAATGGAAGCTTGCGTCGGTCGCGCCAGTACAGCAAATGGGCCGCCGCGCGCAGATGTCGACTGCCTTGGCTACGAGAGTAACCGCACTGTTTCAGATGTTCGGCAAAGGCATCAAGCAACTCGACGCCAGGGTTATTGCGCAAACGAGCTATCTGTGGCGGCCAATGAAAGAAATGTTCAAGCATCGCGCTTCTCCTTTGGAAAGCGCCTCACCAATGGGCAAGGCAGCTACCCAGATTTATGCGCAGTACTTGGCCTCTGTCATCCCCGTAATCCCAACCAGAAAGGAAACCAACTATGCATAACCATCAACTCCACATAAT
>CAZHFS010000353.1:1413-3432 GCA_964531885.1 uncultured Propionivibrio sp. | reverse complement strand
TTTGACTCGGTCATTAAACAAGCGACACATTTGCTGCACCGGGCGGAGCAAGGCGATGACGCTGGGCCATCTGTACAGCGCGATCGTCTCCTCGCTGGTTTGCGCTATCTGTTGGTCGACGAATATCAAGATATCAACGCGGACCACTATGATCTGATTAGCGCCTTGGCCGGTCGAGTATTGAATAGTGAGGAGGATCGCCTGTCACTGTTGGTGGTAGGCGATGACGATCAGAACATCTATGCATTCGGCGGGGCCAACGTTCGCTTCATCCGGCAATTTGAATCGGATTATCAGGCTAAGCGTTACCACCTGATCGAGAATTACCGTTCCACAGCGACAATCATTGACTGTGCGAACCAGGTCATCTCCAAAGCACGGGAGCGGATGAAGTCCGATCAGGAAATCCGGATCAATCATGTCCGCCGACAAATGCCCACGGGCGGCGAGTTCGAGACAATCGACTCGTTGGCACGTGGTCGCGTTCACCGACTTGAGGTCCCTCAAGTCGCTCACTCAGAAATTAGTATCGCCTATGCAGAGTTGTTCAGGCTGCATGCACTACGTAAAGGCGTGAAACAACAGACCGGGTGGCAGGGTTTTGCGGTTATTGCTCGGCGTTGGGAAGACCTTGAGCCCTTTGCCGCACTCTGCCGCCTAAACGGTACTCCGGTTCGCTTGTTGCGTGACGAAGAAGCACCAAGTCTTCACGAAACTCGAGAAGGGCACCATCTGCTCACTTTGCTCAAAGGCGAGAAGCGTCGCACCCTGCGTCCTCGAGTGTTATTGCGGCCGACAACCCTCTCTCGTTGGTATCGGCAACGCTATCACCAGCACGTTGAAGAACTCATTGAAAGCCCTCAGCGTGCTGCACTCGCCCAATTCATACAAGAATCTGAATCAGTGGCCCCCGGTGCTCAGCGGGTTGCGTTTGATCTCGTCGAGTCAGTTTACGAGTTTAAGTCAGGGCGGAATAGCACAGTTCATCTAGAAAATTCACACGGTCCGATAATGCTTCTGACGGCACATCGCGCTAAGGGCCTCGAATTTGACCACGTACTGATACTCGATGCGGGTGGTTGGGGGAGTAACAGTGACGAAGAGCGCCGTCTGTTTTATGTTGCAATGACCCGCGCAAGAAAAACACTGACCGTTTGTGCACGCTTCACGCATCGACATCCGTTTATTGATGACTGTGCAGAACTTTGCCTTAAATCCAGACCGACTAGCACGTCGTCGGATTCGCGGCTCGGGCATCGGACGTGGATAGCAGGGTTGGAGCATATTGTTCTCTCGTGGCCAGGTTATTCGCCGCCCGAAGCCCCGATTCATCAGGCACTTGCAGAACTGGATTATGGAGATGAGCTCCGTTTACAGAGACGAGGGGACGGAAATCCCGGTTGGGAAATCGCAAACAAGAACGGTATCGTCGTCGCAAGGATGGCGAAGAAATTCAATCCTCCCGACGGACAAATTATCGGAGTGCGTGTCGCGGCGATCCTGGTTCGCGAGGCCCGCAGTGAAGAGGTAGGAAAAGTTCGCAGCTCAGCGTGGGAGCTTGTCTTGCCAGAAATCGAGTATGTCCCGCAGTCGGCGGCGGTCACTCACAGTGGTGAAAACTCTCCGCACACTCAACGCGCCGAACTGGTTGAGTAGCAAAGAACGGGGTAGCGCATGCAGCAGAGCTGACAGTCCACGCCAAATCTAACTGGCTGCAACAGGTTTCTTAAAGACCATAACGTTGTAATCAGGCCTTCCCTCTTCAAGGGCACTGAGCAATTTGGCCCATTCGTTGAGCGCCGCCTTGCGTTCATCGAAATAGTCATGGCGGTTATAGATACCCTCAACCCCCTTGATTTTGTGGTTCAGGCAACGCTCGGCAGTGAAAGGATCAACGCCCAATGCCGCCAAATGCGTTCGGGCTGTGCGGCGGAAATCATGGATCGTGAAGTTCTCTACACCAATCAGCTTGGGGCGAATGTGTTTGGCGAGCGCAGCATTGAGGGTATTCAGGTCAAT
>CAZHFS010000353.1:0-1313 GCA_964531885.1 uncultured Propionivibrio sp. | reverse complement strand
AATAACAGCAATCGGATCGCGTACATATTCTCTACTGAGAAGCGCCCCAACATGTCACGCATCACCTGAAAGAGCTTGATGATCTCTTCCCGGCTCAGCCAGCGATCACGGCTTGCTTCTTTCCCTCCCGCGTCGGATGGATCAAACGCACTGGCTGGATTGGTCTCGACAACGTGACGCTTGATCGCAAAATCGAAAATCCGCTTTGTCCAACGCAATACATCGTTCGCGACGGTCGGCGCACCGCGCTTGAGGATCGCTTGCAGCATGTCGTCAATGTCGCGCGGTTTGACATCTTCGGCTTTCATTTTCCCGAGCTTCGGTTTGATGTCATTCTCGATGCGTCGCCGGACAATATCCGCGTGCTTCCACTTCGGCAGAATTACCCGCTCGAAGAACTGATCGCAGAGGTAGCTGACCTTCCAGGCTGCCTTTTCTGCGTCAATCTTCGCGACGGCTTCTTTTTTGCGTTCTTGTTTTTCCCCCGCAACATCATGACCAAGCGCGACTTTGGCCGAAAGCTCTTTAGCGATCTCACGAGCCTTAGCTAGCGGCATAGATGCGAAGCTGCCCATATTCATGACGCGCTGCTTTCCCGCCAACCGGTAGCGGAACCTCCAAACGGGAGATGCGGAACGTGCAGGGAAGCTTAGATACAGGCCATTACCATCAGATCGCCCTTCAAAGTGCTCTCCGCTCTTAACCCAAGCACGAATTTGCATGTCTGTTAGTTTGCCCATGACCCGCCTCCTTCAAATTCAATGGTTACGGTCATTCGTTTCGCGCCACGTAAATTTGCTTCCCGGATTAGGGCTGAGAACGTCCTCGCCAACTCTTTATCGCTGTCGTCACGTCGTTTATTCCCGATTGCGGCGATTACACATTCGTTGTTCTCGATGAGTTTCCTGTAGCCGAGCGCCAAATCTCTCGCTGACTGAAGCGACATAGCCGGGTAGTTGCCCAAACTGAGCTTGTGCTGCTCCCCAAATTGTCGAAACCGGAACACCCAAACCGGCGCGAGTCGATTCGCGGGAAACGACAGGTACAGACCACCTCCGTCACCGCGCATTTCAAACCGTTGATTGGCAGCGACCCATTCCGAAATCAGTTCGTCAGTTAGCTTTTTCATAAAGGCCTGTGTACAAAATTCAAACCCGTGTACTTGCGTGTATTACACGCTTCAGTACACACAAATGGTGAGCTTTAATGAGATTTTGTGCAACCAGTAGAAACAAAAAACCCCCGTATATACGGGGGTTTAGTGCATGCCATGAGCTGTTGTGAGACTGCTTGAGCTTTTACTCTAAATTTTG
>CAZHFS010000352.1:1465-3458 GCA_964531885.1 uncultured Propionivibrio sp. | reverse complement strand
GCCTACTCCGGCTGGCGCCCGCGGCCACTCTCGGCGCGGGCGAAGTCGGCCAACGAGGCATGCACATTGTCCGCGCCCAGGCGGGCGATGAGGCCGGCACGGTCGAGTTTGGCGCGCACGCTCTCGCGCAGTCCCACCAGCACCACCCGGCTCTTGTCACGCTGAAAATCCTCGACCACTTCAATCAAGGTCTGGATACCCGTCGCATCGACAAACGGCACGCGATCCATGCGCAAAACCACCACCTGCATGTGGCTCTGGATGGTCTCCAGGGTCTGCTCCAATTTTTCTGCCGCGCCGAAGAAAAACGGCCCATCGATGCTGTACACCAGCGTGCCAGGCGGCAAAGCCATTCCCACGCCTTCCGCCTCCTGCTGGCGATGCGCCGTATCCTCCTGCACCTCGACCGATCTTGCCATGCGCCGCATGAACAACAGCGCCGCGAGCACCACCCCGACGTTCACCGCGATCACCAGATCGGCAAACACGGTGAGTACAAAGGTGAGCAGCAGGATGACGACGTCCGACTTGGGCGCACGCCGGGCAAGATAGATAAAGCGGTGCAGTTCGCTCATTTTCCAGGCCACCACAAACAGGATGGCAGCCAGCGCACACAGCGGAATAAAACTCGCGTAGGGGGCAAAGAAGAGGATGATGGCGATCAACGTCAGCGCATGCACGATACCCGCCAAGGGGCTCGTTGCCCCCTGCCGGACATTGGTCGCCGTGCGGGCAATCGCCCCGGTGGCGGCAAAGCCGCCGAACAGAGGCGCCAGAATGTTGGCAATCCCCTGACCGACCAGCTCCTGGTTGGAGTTATGCCGGGTCCCGGCCATGCCATCGGCCACCACGGCCGAAAGCAAGGACTCGATCGCACCCAGCAGGGCAATCGTGAACGCCGGGCCGATCAGGGTCACCACATCGGTAAAGGTGATTGTCAGCGGCGTAAAGGTAGGCAGGGTTTGCGGAATACCCCCGAAGGCCGAGCCGATGGTCGCCACCCCTTCGAAATGACCTAACGCCTGAACCAGCGTCGCCCCGACCAGGGCGATCAACGGCGCAGGAATTTTTGGCAGCACGCGCGGCGAGACGATGAGTAAAGCCAGCGCGAACAGTGCCAGCGCCGTAGTCGCCAGATGGAAATCCGGGAGCGCCTGCAACAGTGCCGCCAGCTTGTGGTGGAAATGCTCGCTTTCAGGCCGCACCTGCAAGCCGAAGAAATCCTTCCACTGCCCGACCCAGATGATTACCCCAATCCCGGTGGTAAACCCGACGATAACCGGGTCGGGAATGTATTTGATGACCGCCCCCAAGCGCGCCAGCCCCATCGCCAACAGCATCACCCCGGCCATCAGGGTGGCGATCTGCAAGCCCACGACGCCGTATTTGGCCGTAATGCCGGAGAGGATAACGATGAACGCACCGGTCGGCCCTGAAATCTGCAACCGACTCCCGCCCAATGCCGAGGTAAAGAACCCGGCAACGATGGCCGTGTACAGCCCCTGCTCCGGCTTGGCGCCGGAGGCGATGGCAAACGCCATGGCCAGCGGCAAGGCAACCACGCCGACCACGAGGCCGGCAGCAATGTTATTGGACCAATGTCCGCGCCGGAACAATCCGGCCTTGGCGGCTTCCCGAAGGGCAATCATGGCGATGGAAAAACGACGGAAGGGGTGAGGTGCAATACCGGGGAGGAACGCCGCGCGCAACACCAATCCGCTGCGACAATTGCATTTTACAGCGCACAGAATTGAAATTCAAATCTACTACGATTAACATATGATTAACATAAAACTGGAAGAAGACTATGGAAAGCCGCACCGCACGCCTGACCATCCTGATCGACCCTCGCAAAAAAAGCCTGTTCGAGCAGATTTGCTCCAAGCAGGACCTCACCCCTTCGCAGGTCGTACGCCAATTGATCCGTCAATACATCATTCAGCACACCAGCGCTGAAGAGCGCCCCGACTGGCTCGCCGCCCAGCGGCAACAA
>CAZHFS010000352.1:0-1365 GCA_964531885.1 uncultured Propionivibrio sp. | reverse complement strand
GAACCACATTTTCATAGGCTTAGTATGTTGGAGAGTGTCGCAATCCGATAACACAGTCCCGAACCCCGGGCTGTCTGTTATCGCCATGCAAAAAGAGTAGCGATCACCCCGCGGGGTGCTTCGCTGTCGTGCATTTGATTGCTTTCAGACTCTCCAAAATGAACATTTCAAAGCCTGAGCAGAGGACCTTACACGTCCTCGCCAAAGGCGGCCGCATCGTCCACCGGCGCGATGACACAGGCCGCATCGCCACCATCGACTGCTACACCCGCGAAGGGTTTCTCCTGGCGGACTGCACCTTGCTCGTCTTTCAGAAGCTGCGTGGCAAACGTCTCATCAGCTCAAAAAACGGGCAGCCCTATCAGATCAACGCGACCGGCCTGCGCACGGTCCGGGCGCAACTCGACAATCAATAACTCCACGGGCACGGCCACCGCGTGGCCGTCCGCCCACAAGACAAAGGAATTCGACATGCCCCTTACCATCCCACACACCGAACCAACCAACAGTCACATTGGCCTGCGCAATCAAAGCGCCGCACTGTCCATTGAAGTCAGGCTAGAGAAGGCCGCCGACCACCTCACTGTTGAAGCACTCACCCGTGAAGCGTTCTGGAACCTCTACCGGCCGGGGTGTGATGAGCACTACACCGCACACCGCCTGCGTGGCCACGAAGACTTTCTGCCGCAACTCACGTTTGTCGCCGAAGTGGATGGCGAGATCGTTGGCAGCATCATGTACACCCGCTCCTGGGTGATCAATGAACAGGGCGAGGCCACAGACACGGTCACCTTCGGGCCTTTGTGCGTGCATCCCGCCTGGCAACGGCGCGGTGTCGGTACGGCACTGATCGAGCACACGCGGAAGCTCGCGGCTCAGCAGGGGTATCCGGCCATCCTCATCCTCGGCGACCCGCACAACTACTGCAAGCACGGCTTTAAAACAGGGAAGGATATGGGCGTCAGCACCCTCGACGGCAAGTATCCGCTGGGGCTCTTGGTGCTGGAATTACGATCGGGGTTTTTCGCCTCCAGCCCACACTGGCAACTGAAGACCAGCACGGCATACGAGTTTGATGCCGCCGAGGTCGACGCCTATGACGCGCGTTTCCCCGCCAAGGAAAAGCAGCACCGCTACTCCCAGGATCTGTTTTCCATGCTGATACGTGCGGTAGTGGAATAAGAGAGGGTGTTTTGGGCCGGGTCGTATTCTTAGCAGAAGGCGCCACAAAGCCCGCCCGATTACACAGCGTTACCCAATCACCATGCGTGCACTACAGACGACCAAGCTGGAACGCCGTAATCTGACACCGTTGCTTCAGCGTCCCCCGCTGACAATGCATGACCCTCCCTGGCCCATCTGCAA
>CAZHFS010000351.1:0-3458 GCA_964531885.1 uncultured Propionivibrio sp. | reverse complement strand
TGCCGATGGGCAGTCTGTTCGCCGACGCGGCGATTGTTTTCGTCAACAAAGGGACCAGTCGCGTTAACAAGGACTTTCGATCTGACTTGAACGGTACGCCCGGTCACCACATCACGAACATCGCTCACCCAGAAGCCGTCGATTCGGCGAGCGCCCTGGGACTCAGCATAATTCGCAGCAACACAGCCATGATCCATTGCGGAACGAACAAACTGGAAAACAAAGCGTGCATCGTTGTCGCGCAAATAGGCATCTGAATACTCGAACCCACCGTAAAACTGGTCGGTTCGGATACTGGGCTCCTCCGAGTTGACAGTCTTTTTCGACAACCAGCGAGGCGCTCGTGTCGCACAACGCCCAAGAAGCCAGTACAGCCAAGTGCCTGCCCATACAAACCGTGGGTGATGGCGAAATCCCTTTTCGAGGGTCGAATAAAAGCGAATCTCCTTCACCCGGGAAGGGAAGCTTTCAATCAGATGATTACGGCTTTTGCATAAATCCCAGACTAATCGAAAGTCATTGCTCTCCATGTACTTGATGCCACCCCAGGCAAGGTTGCTGGACTGTTGGCTGGTAAAACCTGCGAAGTCGCGTTGATCGATTAACGCAACCGAGGCGCCTTTTCCAGCCATTGCCGCTGCGGCGACAGCTCCGTTGATGCCACCACCAACGATAAGCACATCAAAGATTGTTTGAGAGAGACTCTCGAATAGCGAGTTACGCAAGGCCATCCCCTACCCGTCACTTCAGTTAACAGATCGGAAACCAACAGTTACGCATTAGTATTAACACATAGTCATCGAACAATGTTCGTTTGTCAACACCGTATAATGTATTTTTTCGAACAGGAATTGAAAATTCTGTCCACTGACCGCAGCAGGGTAAAAACCTAAGGAGAGAAAACCAGCGTCCTGCGAGCACGAATCCCGTCGCTACCAGCGCAACCGCCAAGGGAAGCCTTAACGACATTGACGGCTGGTATCAGCAACGCGAAATTTCGGGAGCGCAGCAGCAAAGCCAGGCAGGACAAGTGCAGGTTAAAGCGGCACGCCCTAACAAGCCCCGGTCAGATGCCTATTCAGTACATGACTAGCTGCCGGCGTAATAACGGAAAGTGTTGCGGCCTGCATGTTTCGCGGCGTACATCGCAGAGTCGGCGTTACGCAACAAAGAAACCTCATCCTCTCCATGCTGGGGATACAGAGCAATACCCAGACTGGCTGACGCGTTTAGCGTATGACCTGCGATTGTCAAAGGTTCGGATAAACTGCCCAGGATTCTTTCTGCAACGCAAGTGGCGTCGCTATCGCGATTGATTCGCGACAACACCACCACAAATTCGTCGCCTCCAAGTCGAGCCACCGTATCAGAATTCCGCGACACCGCTTGACATAGACGCACGGCCACTTCCTTCAGCAGAAGGTCCCCGATATCGTGTCCAAGCGTATCGTTGACGGGCTTTAGATTGTCGAGGTCAATAAACAACAAGGCCAACCGACTACGGTCCCTGCGCGCTTGCGCCAACGCGATTTTGAGGCGATCAGAAAGCAGCAGACGGTTCGGCAAATCAGTGAGCACATCATGGTGTGCAATGTGCCGTACATAAGCCTCGCTTTCCTTGCGCTCGGCGATATCGCGCGCGCTACCAACGATTCCAATCACATCGCCCGACCCGTTCACAAAGCGGGACTGATGAATATCCAAGCAAACCTTGCGACCACGGACATATCCGTCCTCTTCAAACACGGTCGGTTCATCACGCGTCAAGGTATGCAAATCAATATCCGCCGAAAACTCCCCAAGAGTATGCCACTGCGGGTCGCCAGGGTTTTTCGACCGATCCCACACAAAATAATCGGCATAGGTGCGCCCGACAGGCTCGGAGGTATCCGGCGCGCCCAGAATCTTCAAGGCATATGCTTTGTTTACGAAAATGAATCTGTTATCAAGATCCTTGGCCCAAATCATGTCAGGAACGTTGTCGCATAATAAACGAAGCATCGTGGCAAGTTGCTGGGCATGCTCTTCACTGGCGCGCAAAGCATTTACGGCAACCAAGCGCTCCTCCATTTCATCGTTCAGCCGTTCACCGGTACGTATGAGCCCGACCGCATAGCGCGATGCCGCCCACCCCTTCCGAACGACAACGAGATTCCAGACAAGGCAGGTGACTCCTTCAATCAGGGCAAAATGATCGTTTCGCTCAAGAAAACGGAGCGTCAAAAACGCCAGATAGGGAAGAACCGCCAGCATATTAACCAGCACGCAGTATCGGAAAACGGTTGCCGACGTCATGTACAACAAGGTAACCAATGTAGTTACCACCAGCAGCCCGAACAAACCTGACCGATCGGCAAAACTCTCAGTGATGAGTAGCGTGCTCAGTCCAAACAAGAGGGCGACGATCGCACCTAAACCAATGCGGATCTTGAGGAAAAGCTCTGCATTTTCATGACTGACGCCCTTGCGAAACACATGTTGATCGAACAAAAAGGCTAGGCAGGCGCAGACGATGACCAAAAACAACCAGCACAGGAGCGCAGGCGTGGAGCTACCCGAGTAATAGAGGAAAAGGGCAAGGATTGCTCCGCCGGCAATCATCGCCAGAGGATTACCACGCCCATTACTGAAAAATGTTCGGATGCAAATCAGTCGAACGCGATCCTGCATAGTTTTTTCGGTTTCGTTTTCAGCCATCAGCGAAGCGATCCGATTATTCATTCCCAGGGATTCAGGCGTGCGCACTCAGGAGCGGGAACAACCGTGCGTAACGCAACCTTTAGTTTAGCGCGTAACGGCCTGAGTGGATTTAGGTTTGAATGTAGGTCGACGTAAAAAGCCCCGCTGATTGTTATCAGAGGGGCTTTTTTTAGGGGAGCCTGGCGGTGACCTACTTTCGCACACGGGAAGTGCACTATCATCGGCGCAACTTTGTTTCACGGTCCTGTTCGGGATGGGAAGGGGTGGGTCCAAAGCGCTATGGCCGCCAAGCATAACTTGTCACCACGTCGTACCTAATCTGCGAACGCACAAGCAACAGTAGGTTGCTTGCGGCGCAGGCTAACCTTTAGGTTACGCCGTAGCCAAAATTGAAGAAGGTTGTTGTGATTGAATGAGTTGCTGCAGAGGTGATTCAAGGTTATAGGATCAAGCCGCACGGGCAATTAGTATCAGTTAGCTTAACGCATTACTGCGCTTCCACACCTGACCTATCAACGTCGTGGTCTTCGACGACCCTTTAGGGGGATCAAGTCCCCGGGGAAATCTCATCTTGAGGCGAGTTTCACGCTTAGATGCTTTCAGCGTTTATCTCTTCCAGACTTAGCTACCCGGCGATACGACTGGCGTCATAACCGGTACACCAGAGGTCTGTCCACTCCGGTCCTCTCGTACTAGGAGCAGGCCCCCTCAAATTTCCAACGCCCACGGCAGATAGGGACCAAACTGTCTCACGACGT